>CANHKH010000105.1 GCA_947460165.1 Comamonadaceae bacterium | reverse complement strand
TGGGCGTGGTGGTGCAACTGCGCCCGCAAAGCGTGCGCCCGCTCGGCCGCTGTTGCCGTGTCAAAGAGGTCGTCGGTCATGGGTGTGCGGCGTCAAAGTCTGGCCCTCAAGGGCAGGGGCATGGCAAGCGCGGGCCTTGGCTCGGCTAGGGGGCGGCCCCATCAGAAGGTCAAGAAAACAAACGTATGGCCAGGGGAGAGCCTGCCGAGAGTTCGCGGGCATCCAGGGTGTCGCACAGGTTTTGCAGGTCGGCATGGATGGCCTCCATGGTGTCAGCCCGAATCTGACCCCCATTGTCGTCGGTGATCGTGCCTTCCATGCTGGCGGCCAGGGCCAGGGCCACTTCGCACATGCGCTCAAAAGGTTTTTCAGACCGCGCCACCTGCGGCACATCCAAGGACAGCGAGAACTCGCGCAGCGCGGTTTGCTCGGGGGTCTCAGCCAGTGCGGCTTGGGTGTCAAAGCTGAGCACCAGCACAGGCTGTTGCCCCTCCAAGGCAGCTGGCAGCACCATGCGACCTGGAATCACGCCAGCCACAAAACCGAGGCGGGCAGCGCTTTGCTGGATGTAGCCCGCGCTCCAAGCGGCCCGGCGGGCGCGAAGCACAAAACTCAGTTGCGCGTCATGCGCCACAGCAAACTGGTCCAGCTCCTTGGCGCGCGCGACCTCGTCAAGCATCTCTGGAAACTCGGGCTCGCCACCGACTGCATCGGCAAAAGCCCGGGCTTTGGTGACGAATTCGGAGTACTCGATCTGATTGAGCGCTCCCATGCGGTTGGCCAGTTGCACGCCGGCCTGAAAGGCGCTGTAGCGCTGGCCAGCTGCGGGGGCTTCCCACACCTGGGTGAGCACATTGAGCCCTTCGACCGCAAAAGGCTTGCTGCCCGCGCGCCGGGTGGCCGGCAAGCTGGCCAAGGCGGCGTCACCGGAGACCACGCTGTCAATGCCTATGGGCGCAATGACGTCAATGAGTGGGTCGAGTTGCAGGTCTTTGCGCAGACTGGGCAAAGCCTTGAAGTTGTCGGTGGGTAGGGCGTCCAGATCGCCCATGGAGGGTTCCACACGCTGGTCGGGGTCGTCCAGCCGCAGGGGATCGGATTTTTCAGCCTCACGCCCCTGCACGGGTTCGGCCTGCTTGGGGCGACTTTGACGGGAAGTCCAGGCGCCATGCGCAATCACCGCGGCAAGCACCACGGCGCCAAAAATGGCCAGTCCAAGTTGTAATGTGTTCATGAAACAGGATCTGCCATACCGACAGCCGACTCCATGTCGACAGCAACGATGCGGGAGACGCCTTGCTCCTGCATGGTCACGCCGATCAGTTGTTCGGCCATTTCCATGGCAATTTTGTTGTGGCTGATGAATAAAAACTGGGTCTCTCGGCTCATGCTGGTGACCAGCTTGGCGTAGCGTTCGGTGTTGGCGTCGTCCAGCGGCGCATCCACCTCGTCGAGCAGGCAAAACGGCGCCGGGTTGAGCTGAAAGATGGCAAACACCAGGGCAATGGCGGTGAGTGCTTTTTCACCGCCTGAGAGCAAATGAATGGTTTGGTTCTTTTTGCCCGGCGGTTGGGCCAGCACCTGCACGCCCGCATCGAGAATCTCGTCGCCGGTCATGATCAGCTTGGCCTGGCCGCCCCCGAAAAGTTCAGGGAACATGCGGGCGAAATGGCCATTGACAGTCTCAAAGGTGCTGGAGAGCAACTGCCGGGTTTCAATGTCGATTTTGCGGATCGCATCTTCCAGCGTGTTCATGGCGTCGGTCAGGTCGGCCGATTGCGCATCTAAAAAACCCTTGCGCTCGCGCGCTGCGCTGAGCTCGTCAAGCGCAGCCAGATTGACCGCACCCAGGGCCGCTATCTCTCGGTGCAGCCGATCTATCTCGCCTTGCAGACCCGTCAGGCGCACAGAACCGGCCGCAATGGAAGCCTCTACGGCGGGCAGGTCGGCCTGGGCGTCAGCCAGCAGCTGCTCGTACTGTTCCAGGCCAATGCGGGCCGCTTGCTCTTTGAGCTGCAAGTCAGTGATGCGCTGGCGCAGCGGGTCCAGCTCGCGCTCTAAGCGCAAACGCTGCTCATCGCTGGCGCGCAACTTGGCCGTCAGGTCGTCGTACTGGCTGCGTTTGGCGCTCAATTCGGCCTCGCGCTCAAGCTTCAAGGCCAGCGCGTTGTGCAGGCCGGCGGTGGCCGCCGCGTCCGACAGCCGGGTCAGCTCGTGCTGCGCACGCTGCTCCTCGTCCACCAGCGAGGCCGCTTGCTGGTCGGCCATGCCTATGCTGCGGGACAGCTCGTCACGGCGGGAGGCCAGGCTGCGCAAGGCGAACTGAGCCTCTTGGGCCTGGCGCTCCAGGGCGCGCAATTGCTCGCGCGAGGCGCTTTGGCGGCGTTCGGCCTCGATCACCCGGTCTTCAAGCTGGGCCTGGCGCTCTTGCTGGTCGGCCAGCTGCATGTCCAGTTCTTCAAAACGGGCCTCGGCGTTTGCAGCCCGCTCTTGCAGTTCCTCGAGCTGAGCATCGATTTCTTGCAAATCGCCTTGAATTTGTTCGCGGCGCGTGCGAGATTGCTCGGCCAGCTGAGTTTGGCGCAGCAGTTCCACCTGCAACTGGTGCACCCTGCCCTGCCCTTCGGCGGCCTCTCGGCGCAGGCCAACCAGGCGTTGGGCTGCATCGGCGTAGGCGGCCTCGGCCCTGGAGGACGTGCTGCGGGCCTCTTCGAGCAAGAAAGACTGGGCGCGCAGCTGCTTGTCCAGGTTGTCAATGTCTTGGGCACGGGCCAGCAAGCCAGCCTGTTCAGAGTCCTGCGCGTAAAAGCTCAGGCTGTGGCGCGTCACGGCATGGCCTGCAGCCACAAAAAAGCTGTCTCCAGCGGCGAGTTGCTCGCGCATGGCCAGGGCTTGTTCCAGGTTGTCGGCCGCATAGCAGCCCTGCAGCCAGTCGACCAGCAATGCGGTTTGACCCGCATCAGACAGGCGCAGCTTGTCGGCCAAAGGCTTGAGGCCGGCCGTTTGGGTGGCGGGGCTGGCCGCCAGCGGCGGGCTGTAAAAAGCCAGCTTGGCAGGGGGCACGTCCCTGCCGTCGCTGCCGGCAAAGCCGCGCACCATGTCCAGGCGGCTGACTTCCAGCGCGCCCAGACGCTCTCGCAGCGCCGCTTCCAGGGCGTTTTCCCAGCCGGGCTCCACCTGGATGCGGCTCCACAAGCCCTGCAGCTTGTCCAGGCCGTGCTTGCTCAGCCAAGGCGTGAGCTTGCCATCGGTTTTGACCTTGTCTTGCAACGCCCGCAAGGCCTGCAGGCGGGCCGACAAGTCAGACTGCCGGGCCGACTCTGCATTGACCGCCAACTGACGGCTTTGCCGTTCTTGATCGAGCAGGGGAACACTGTCGGACAGTTCGGAAAGCTGCGCCTGGACCATCTCTTGAGCCTCTTGCCCGTCGGCCCATTGCTGCTGCAGCTCGCTCAAGCGGGCCTCATCGGGGGCCTGCAGGGCCAGTCGGTCGGCCACCAAGCGCTCACGGCGCAGGCTGAACTGGCGAGACTGGTCGTGCAGGTTGCGCTGCTCGACCGCCAAGACCTGAATTTGCTGCTGCACCTGGACCACGCTGGTGCGTTGGGCATTGGCCGTGGCTTGGGCGGCACGCAAGCCCTCGTCCAGGGTGGGCAGATGCTCGGCCTGCTCTTGGGTTTGGGCGGCCAGCAACTCGCTTTGCATCTCAGCTTGCATGCTTTGCTCGGCCAAGGTCTCGATGTCGGCCGCCGCCTCCTCGCGGCGGCTGGACCACTGCGCGGCTTGCTCGCGCAGTTGGGCCAGGCGCTGCTCAACGCGCTGGCGGCCCTCCACCACGTAGCGAATTTCTGCCTCCAGTCGGCCGACTTCGGCGCTGGCTTCATAGAGCTTGCCTTGGGCCTGGTTGACGTGGTCGCCAGCGGCGTAATGGGCTTGGCGTATGGTCTCCAAGTCGGCCTCGACGTGGCGCAGGTCGGCCAGGCGGCTTTCCAGGTCGTTCATGGCTTTGTCCGCATCGGCCTTGACCTTGCTTTGATCGGCCCAGCTTTCCGCGCGCTTGAGAAACCACAGCTGGTGCTGTTTGAGCGTGACATCGGACTGCAGCGCGTGGTAGCGCGAGGCGACTTCGGCTTGCTTTTCGAGCTTGTCCAGGTTGGCGCCCAGCTCCCGCAAAATGTCTTCCACACGGGTGAGGTTCTCGCGGGTGTCGTTCAGGCGCAAGGCCGTTTCGCGCCTGCGCTCCTTGTACTTGGACACCCCAGCGGCCTCCTCCAAAAAAAGCCGCAGCTCCTCAGGCTTGGACTCAATGATGCGGCTGATGGTGCCCTGGCCAATGATGGCGTAAGCCCTTGGCCCCAGGCCCGTGCCCAAGAACACGTCTTGCACATCGCGCCGGCGCACCGGCTGGTTGTTGATGTAGTAGCTGGAGGTGCCATCGCGGGTGAGCACGCGCTTGACCGCAATTTCCAAAAACTGGCCCCACTGGCCACCGGCGCGGTGGTCGGCGTTGTCAAACACCAACTCGACGCTGGAGCGACTGGCGGGCTTGCGTGTGTTGGTGCCGTTGAAAATCACGTCTTGCATGGACTCGCCGCGCAGCTCGCTGGCGCGGCTCTCGCCCAGCACCCAGCGCACCGCGTCCATGATGTTGGACTTGCCGCAGCCATTGGGGCCCACCACCCCCACCAACTGGCCAGGCAGCAAAAAGTTGGTCGGCTCAGCGAAGGACTTGAAGCCAGACAGCTTGATCGAGTTGAGGCGCACGACGGACCTGAAAAAAAACAGCAACCCTGGCCGAAACCAGGACGTCCAAAAAAATGCAAAGTGCAACAGTCACCCGTGCGCAGAGCGCGGGTGGATTCTGCAAACTGACAATTATGTCTCGACCATGGGTCTGACTTGCGTTTTGCGCTCGATTTCGTGTGACACTCAAATGCGCCAAGAGGGGGACAATCAAGCCCCTGTTGTCACACTTTATAGTTCTTAAAGAATTCATTTATTCATCACGACCCATGAAAATAGAACAACATGCCGTGCTCAACGCAGTGACCCGCGCCATTATTCTTTGCGATTCTGACCCTCAAGAAGCTCAGGAAGGCCTGTATGCGCTGGGTGATTACCTTAAATTTTATTTCGCAGCGGCCAGTCGAGTGGACACACCCGCCACCGCCCAAGACTTGGAGCGGGTGGCCGAAAGCCTTGAAGCGCTTCACCAGTTTTTGAAGGACAGGCCAGGGACCTGAGAGTCAGGGCGCAGGAGGCTCAGGCTCGACCTGAGTCTGTGCCTGAGCCTGTGCCAGCAGCTGAAGCATGCAGTTTTGCAGCAGTGCGGGCCGCACGGGTTTGTGGAGCAGGCGCACTTTGCGTTTGAGGGCGTCATTTTCCAGCTGCGAAGACACGTCACCGGTCATCAAGATGGCCGGCAAGGTCTGCGTCTGGCGCCCGCTCAAGCTGCGCATGGCGGTGATGAGGGCCAGGCCATCGGGCTCCCGGTCGCCCAGGTGAAAGTCGCTGATCACCATGTCCAGGCGGTGGTGTTCGGCCACCTGCAAGGCTTCCGTGATGTTGTGGGCAGAATGAACATGGCATCCCCACGTGCTCAATGTTTTGGACATGTTGCTCAGCAGCATGTCCACGTTGTCGACCACCAGCACACGCAAGCCCAGCAGCCTGTCGTCTTTCATGGCCAAGTTGCGGGCATTGGCATGCGTTTCGCTTTGCTGGCGATCGGCGGTGGTCAAGGGCAAGGTGATTGAAAAGCACGAGCCTCGCTTGGGCTCGGACTCCACGGTCAATTCGTGCTGCAACAAGGAGGCGTAACGCCTGACAATGGACAAACCCAGGCCCAGGCCTTCGGTGCCAGACTCCGACGCGTCCAGTCTGACAAACTCCTTGAAGATCAACTCGAGCTTGTCTTTGTGAATCCCATCGCCGCTGTCACGCACCGACACCGTCACAAACTCGCCAGACTCGCTGACCAGTACATGCACCCGGCCTTGGCGGGTGTACTTGATGGCGTTAGAGACCAAATTGGCCAATATGCCGTGCAACAGGTCTGGATCGGAATACACCCAATGCGTCGAGTGCGGCAGCAAAAACTCCAAGCCCTTGTGCCGGGCCGATGCACTGAACTCGGCGTCTAACCTGAGCAACACCTGGCTGAGCGGGGTGGCAGCTGTATTGACTGTGACCAGCCCTGCGTCCAGGCGGGTCAGGTCCATCAAGGTGGACAGCGAAGCACTCAGGGACTGGCTCAATTCATTGAGGTCACCCAGTGACTCTTTCAAGGACGCGGGGTTGGCCTCCGTCAAGGCCCGCTCGCACAACAGGCCAATCGCATGGGCCGGCTGCCGCAAATCATGGCTGACGGTGGCCAGGAGCCGGCTGCGGGCAGTGGCAACTTCTTGGAGCTCGTCGTTTTTCACGCGCAGCTCCCGTGCCAACTCGCCATTGCCGCGCGCCAACTCGCCATTGCGCCTGGCCAGGTCCATGGCTTGAGCCACAAAGTCACGGTGGTTGCGCGCGTAAAAAAGATAAAGGATGAAAAACACCATGACCAAGATGGCCACCGGCTTGGCATAAGCATGTTCTAAAGGCCAGGTGGCCCAGGCAAAAGCAAAGTAAGTTGGCGGCACATAGACCGCCATGGACCACCAGCGCCAGGCAAAACTGCTGGCCGTGGCGCCCACGATGATCAAGCTGGCCATCAGCAAGGCGCTTTGACCCAAGGGGTCCAGTGTGGGATAGATGACCAAGGCCAAAGTGACCATCAGCAAGCCGTCCACCATTTGCAGGAACACGGACAAAAACCCCCACAGACGCAGCTCTTGGAGATTGAGATCGACCAGCCGCATGTAGGCGATGCCTGCCAGGGTCCGCAAGGAATGAAACAAGACATTGCACACCACCCACACAAAGGCGGCGTTGCCGGCCGGCAGCATGGGCGCCGCGTTGTAGAGAAACACGGTGGTGAAAATAGCCAGCGGGCTGTTGGACAGGTAATTGCGGAACAAACTGCGCAGGTACTCGGTCTCCACGTCGGCAGGCTCCATGCCTTCAAGGCGAAGCAGCCAACGGCGCCAGCGGGCCAGCCATGTCATGGCCGATCGTGTATCAGTGGTTTGCAAGCTCATAAGGAGGTACAGGTGTCGCGGTGGCAAGGGGTGGCAGCAAGTCGCATCAGGTCAAGTCAGCCATGGCCCACAGGGGCACTGACCCTCGACCATGCGCACACAGGCGATGCAAGACAGCCATGCGGTGATGCGGCGGCTCATACAGACAAGGGGCCCAGGCCTGGGCCGGCATGTGGATGCACACCTTGTGCATGCTTGGCTTATTCCACTTCATCTGGGCTGGTTTCAAAGGCTGGTGCATCCAGCAAACTCAGCAAGCGCAGCTGCAGCACGGCAGGCCGCACGGGTTTGTGCAACAGCCCCACCTGGCAACGCCCAGCCTGCGCTTCAAGCTGGCTGGAGACATCTCCCGTCATGAGCAAGGCCGGCAGCTGACGGGCTGGGCCGCCGTGTTGGCCACGCAGGTGTTGAATCAACTTCAAACCGTCGGGTTCTTCATCGCCCAGGTGAAAGTCGCTGATCACCACATCCAAGGTCTTGCCCTGGGTGAGGGCCGCAGCCTCAGACAAAGAGCGTGCCGCATGGACCACGCAGCCCCAGGCGGACAGCGTGCGCACCATGCTGCTGAGCACCAGGTCCACGTTGTCTACCACCAGCACCCTCAGGCCTTGCAGCCGGGCATCGCTGATGCTCAGGGCCTGAGACAGCGCCTGCAGCTCTGCAGGGCTGGTCACCGCCGTGATGGCAGGCAAGCGGATGGAAAAGCACGAGCCCTGTGCGTCTTGCGAGCTCACCAACAGTCCGTGACCCAACAACCTGGCGTAGCGCTTGACGATGGACAAGCCCAGGCCCAGGCCCTCGGTGCCAGAGTCTGCCCCCTCCAGGCGGAAAAATTCTTGAAAAATCAGGTCGAGCTTGTCTGGCTTGATGCCCATGCCTGTGTCATGCACGGCCACAGTGATCTCTTGGTCTTGCTCAGACACGGTCACATCCACGCGACCGCTGCGGGTGTATTTGATGGCGTTGGACACCAAATTGGCCAACATCCCGTGCAAGAGCACCGGGTCAGACCTGACCCACAGCGCCGAGGTGGCCACTGACAAGGCCAGGCCCTTGTTTTTGGCCGAACCCGCAAACTCCGCTTCCAACCTCAGCAGCACCTGGCCCAGCGGCACAGGCCGCACCTGGGCTTTGACCAAACCAGCGTCAAGCCGGGTCAAGTCCATCAAGGTGCTCAATGAAGCACTCAAAGACTGACTGAGCTCGTTGAGGTCACCCAGCGACTGCTTGAGCAGCTCAGGCTGACTCTCTACCAAGGCCCTTTCGCACAGCAGTCCCATGGCATGCGCAGGCTGGCGCAGGTCATGGCTGACGGTGGCCAACAAGCGGCTGCGTCCAGCGGCCACCTCCTGCAACTGCACGTTTTTAATTTGGAGCTCGCTGGCCAACTCACCATTGCGCTGGGCCAGGCCAAAGCTCTGCAGATTGACGCGGTGCTGGTTGCGCGCCTGAAACAAAAAAAGCCCAAACAACATCAACACCAAAATAGAAAGCGGTTGGGCGTACGCATGGTCCAAAGTCCAGGTGGCCCAAGCAAATGAGAGGTAAATCGGCGGGGCGTAGACCGCTATTTCAGCCCAACGGCCAGCCAAGGTGAATGCCGAATTGCCCACAATGATGAGCACCACCATGAGCAAGCTCATTTGCGCCAAAGGATCGAGTACAGGATAAACAGACAAGGCCATGGGAACAAAGAGCAAGGCCCCCATGAAATGCATCACGATGGACAGCAAGACCCACCAGGGAATTTCTGAGGGTGTGGGCTCTTGCTTGCGTCTCGAATAAAACAGGCCAAGCAGTGCACGAACACTGTGGTGCAAGACAAACAAAAACATCCACAGGTCTAAAAATGAGCCTGGACCCAAAACTGGCGCAGACGCATAAAGGTACAGCCCAGCCACGACACAAACAGGCCCGTGAAAAACAAAATTGCCGTAGAGGTTGCGAAGATACTGGGCCTCCACCCCCATGGTTCTGTCACGCGAAACCAAACTCAACAGGGCATGCAGCCAAGGCGGCATGGTGTCAAATCGGTGAAGTAAGCGCATGGGCCAAGTGTTTGCAAATAAATTTCGAATTATTCAACACTTCGTGTCACAAAAC
>CANHKH010000104.1 GCA_947460165.1 Comamonadaceae bacterium | reverse complement strand
GACGGAATGCCGCGCTGCGTGCTGGCCGCCGGCGCGCTGCCGCCTGCCGACCTGAAGCTGCGCGAGGACCTGCGCTCTCGCCTGGGCTGGGGCCATGTGTTCGAGCTGCACGCGCTGACCGACGTCGAGCGCCGCGCCGTGCTGCGCCAGCAGGCCGACGCGCGCGGTGTGTTTTTGGGCGACGAGGTGATGGACTTCATCCTCAGCCGCTTTTCCCGCGACCTGGCCAGCTTGTCACAGCTGCTCGACCAGCTCGACGGCTATTCCCTGCAGACCCAGCGGGCCATCACCATTCCACTGATCAAGTCCATGTTGGAGACCCCATGAGCCGCCCGCACCTGGCCCTGTTTGACCTGGACCACACCTTGCTCCCGCTGGACTCCGACTACGAGTGGGGCGAGTTCACCATTGGCCTGGGCTGGTGCGATGCCACCGAGTTCAAGCGGCGCAATGCCGAGTACTTTGCGCATTACCGCGCCGGCACGCTGGACATTCACGACTACGTGCGCTTTGCGACCCAGGCCATCCGCGAGCAGGGGCCGATCAAAGCGCAAGCGGCGCACGCGCAATTCATGCGCGAGGTCATTGAGCCTGCGCTCAAACCCCAAGCCCTGGCCTTGGTGCAACAGCACCGGGACGCGGGCCACCAAGTGGTCATCGTCACCGCCACCAACGACTTTGTCACCGGCCCCATTGCCCAGCGCTTTGGCGTGCAGGAGTTGATTGCCGTTCAACTCGAACGCGACCCCCATGGCGGCGTGACGGGCGAGATTGCGGGCACCCCGTCAGTCCGCGAAGGCAAGGTCGTGCGCATGAACGAATGGCTGGCCGCCCGCAGCCTCCACTGGGCCGAAGTGGAGACCACCTTCTACTCCGACTCCATGAACGATGTGGCCCTTTTAGAAAAAGTCACGCACCCGGTGGCCACCAACCCCGACGCCAAGCTGCGCGCCCTGGCGCAAGCGCGCCATTGGCGCACCCTGGATCTGTTTAGCGAATCCCCATGATCAAGTCATTCATCAATAAATTGCTGGGCAAGTCTGAGCCCGCCAGCCGCTCGCCCAAGTCGCCCTACGGCAAGCGCGTGGAAGTCGGCCAGGCCGAGCACGGCATAGACCTCAGCCTGGTGGACGACCGCGCCCTGGACGTGGTGCACACCCTGCATGACGCCGGCTACGAGGCTTTTATTGTGGGCGGCGCGGTGCGCGACCTGCTGGTGGGCCTGCGGCCCAAAGACTTTGACGTGGCCACCAACGCCACGCCCGAGCAGGTCAAGGGCTTGTTTCGCCGCGCCTTCATCATTGGCCGACGCTTTCGCATCGTGCACGTCATCTACGGCCGGGGCCGCGAGCACGAGGTCATTGAGGTGTCCACCTTCCGGGCCCACCTGGACAACAGCCTGGCCGAGCAGGTGGGCGGCAACGAGCGCACCAGCAAAAGCGAGTTGGCCAGCATGAAGCACGCGGTGGACGCCTCCGGCCGCGTGTTGCGCGACAACGTGTGGGGCACCATGGAGCACGACGCCGCGCGCCGCGACTTCAGCATCAACGCCATGTACTACGACCCCGAAACGCAAACCGTGGTGGACTACCACCAGGGCATGCGCGACGTGAAAAAGCGCGTGCTGCGCATGATTGGCGATCCCGCCACCCGCTACCGGGAAGACCCGGTGCGCATCATCCGCGCCGTGCGTTTTGCCGCCAAACTGAGCGGCCTGGGCTTCACCCTGGAAGCCAAAACGGCCACGCCCATCAAGACCATGAAGGCGCTGTTGGCCGACGTGCCCCAGTCGCGCTTGTTTGATGAAATGCTCAAGCTGCTGCAAACCGGCCACGCCCTGGCCACCATTGCCATGCTCAAGCAAATGGGGCTGGAAAAAGGCATTTACCCGCTGCTCGACGTGATTGTGGCCACCGCCGACCAGCCCTTTTTGCAACTGGCGCTGCAAGACACCGACCGCCGCGTGGGTGAAGGCAAGCCGGTGGCGCCCAGCTTTTTGCTGTCGTGCGTGCTCTGGCCCGATGTGCGCCAGGGCTGGGACAAGCGCTTGAACAAAGGCGAACATGTGATGCCAGCGCTGCACGACGCGGTGGACGCGGCCTTTGACTCGCGCATTGGCGACGTGTCCGGCCGCGGCAAGCTGGGCACCGACATGCGCGAAATCTGGGTCATGCAGCCGCGCTTTGAAAAGCGCGTGGGCAACGCGCCTTTCTCGCTGATTGAGCAGCCGCGCTTTAGGGCAAGTTTTGACTTTTTGCGCCTGCGCGCGCAGACCGGCGAAGTTGAGCTGGCGCTGGCCGAGTGGTGGGAAAAGTTCTCCCTGGCCAGCGAGGCCGAGCGCCACGACATGGTCGAAGAATTGCGCCAAGCGCAAAGCGCCCGGCCTGCCCGCAGCCGCGTGCGCAGCAAGCCGCAGGCCCTGGAGTCGGCTGACAGTGGCCAAGCCAGCGATGCCCCGAGCGCGGAGTCTGCGGCAGGCCCTGAGTCTGACGCTGAGGCCACAGGCAGCGGCGAGCCCCGCAAGCGCAGGCGCCGCCGCAAACCCCGAGGCGGCGCTGAGTCGGCAGCGCCCGGTGGCAGCGACTGAGGCCGTGAACCCTGAGCACTCAGGCAACTTGGGGCACTTGGCCCCGGCGCCCGTGCTCGCCTTTGTGGGCTTGGGCGCCAATCTAGGCGATGCACCCGCCACCTTGGCCTGGGCGGTGCAGGCCCTGGCAGCGCTGCCTCTGACGCATGTGGTGGCCGCATCCAGCCTGTATCACACCGCGCCGCAAGGCTGCGAGCCCGACAGTCCGCACTACTTCAACGCCGTGGCCCAACTCCAAACCCAGCTCAGTGCCCCTGATCTGCTGAAGGCACTCCAAGAACTCGAGCGCCAAGCCGGCCGCCAGCGGCCCTACCGCAACGCCCCCCGCACCCTGGATTTGGACTTGCTGCTCTACGGCGAGGCCCACATAGCCTCAGCCCAGCTGACCGTGCCTCACCCGCGCATGCACCAGCGCGCCTTTGTGCTCCACCCCCTGGCCGAGATCGCGCCAGAGCGGGTGAGCGACCCACAGCTGCAAGTCGTGGCCAACCAGGGCGTACACCAAGCCGGACCTCTGGAATTGAGCTCGCGACCCTGAATTGCTAGGAGTCAGCTTGGGTGGCGATGGAGCTCTGTCAACGAGCCCTCCAATGGAGAAAAGTCCATATTTGTTTACTTTTTTAACAATTAAGTAGACATCTATGGCTAATATTCCATTTTCAATTCTCATGGGGTGCTCTTGTGAATCGTTTCCTTTTTGCTGGTGTATTCATAGCGTTAACGGTCCTGTCGGGTTGCGCCACCCGCATTCAAAATTCGATTCCCCTTGATTCGTCGACCCTGTCTTCAGCGGGTGGACGGGTGGGTGTGGCCATGGCGCCCCTTCCCAAGGTTGACACTGAGTTTCCAGGCGCCGGTTGCCTGTTGTGCATCGGTGTGGCACGTGGGTTTCACAGCCGAATGACGGACCATGTGCGCACCTTGCCCATCGAAGACCTGCCAGAGCTTGCCGCCCAAGCTGGTGCTTTGTTGGATAAAAAGGGAGTCAGGCCCCTGGTTTTGAAGGATCCGCTCAAGCTTGACGACTTGCCCTCTTTTGATGGTGAAGCCGTCAACTTTGCACGCAAAGATTTCCGGGGGCTGCGTGACAAATACAACATTGATCGACTGGTTGTATTTCAGGTCTCTGCCCTAGGGGTCTGGCGTGCCTACAGTTCCTACGTGCCGGTCGGCGAGCCTTATGCGGTTTTCAACGCCACTGTTTTCATGGTCAATACACAGACCAATGCACTCGAGTGGTTTGAACCGATTGCACTGACCAAGGCGGCCGCAAAGTGGGATCAACCGCCCGAGTACCCTGACCTGTCCAATGCCTATTTTCAGGCTCTGGAAATCGGAAAGACCCAACTTCTGAAACCTCTTCGATGAGACATCTGTCTGGGTGGCTGAGCCGCTTGACAGGTGCTCTGCTCTTCATGGTCGGGTCAGCTGCCAGTGGGATGGCCCCCAGCCCCGTGCCCAGCCCATCGATTTTGACTGAGCAGAGTCGATGGGCGCTCAGCTGGTCTGCAGAGGGAGGGCCTCAACCTGAGTTTCGGGGTTTGAACAACCTCGACGGGGCAGGTACTGCACCGGGCTCTATGCTCTACCCTGGCGGCAATGCGGGGTTGATGCTCATTTCCGTTCTGACCCATGCAGCCATCGTTGGGAGAGCGGTTCAACGGGAGATGCAGGCACTGCAGGAGCGCGCCGATCAGGTTCTTGTTCCGCATGCCGATGTGTTGGCCAAGTTCGAGAAGCATGATTTTTTGATGCAAACGCCAATTCATTTGCGGGCGATGGCTTCTCCTTTCGAAGGCGGCTTGGTGGGAGAAGCCCATCACGCGCCTTGGCATGTGGAGGTTCGCCCAATCTACCAAATGAGTCAGGATCGTCAGGCGCTGGTGGTGGACGTGATGGCGTCGATCAAGGCCACAGGTGCCTCTGGCGAAGAGCGGCGCGCTGCGGTTCGCGTCATTTCCTCGCCCCAAGTTGCAGCGGATTTGACTGAACTCTGGAATGCGCAAGACGGCGCTTTACTCAAGTCACAAGCCACCGAGTTGTTGGCTCGAGGGATTCACTACCTGATGACAGAATGGTCGCGGAGTGAGACTCGCACAGCGGTGCCATCGCGGACAGTTCGCTTCCCTCTGGGAGGACAAGAACAGATAGAACGCGCTCAAATTCTGGAGCAGCGTTGCTCGCGCATGTTGCTGCGCCGGCTCAACGGCGAACTGATGTCAGTGCCGGTGGATGCGTCACCCACAGCCGCTTCAGTCTGTCCGGCTCAGAGCTCTGTCAAATAACAGAGGACGTTTACGTCCTTCAACTCGGGCGCTGATCAAGGCGCCAGGCGTTCCCTGACCCAGACCCCTGAGTCCTGCCTGTAGCGCAGCCGGTCATGAAGCCGACTTTTGCGGCCTTGCCAAAACTCCCAGCGGTCGGGCACCAAGCGGTAGCCGCCCCAGTGCGGCGGGCGCGGTGGTTGCAGCAAAAACTGCGCGCCGTACTTGGCCGCATTGGCCACCAACACGCTGCGGCCAGAGATCACCTCGCTTTGCGGGCTGGCCCAAGCGCCTATGCGCGAGTCCAGCGGGCGGCTGTGAAAGTAAGAGTCGCTTTGCTCGGCCGATACTTTTTCCACCCGGCCCTCAATGCGCACCACGCGCTCCAACTCCACCCAGTGGAACTGCAGCGCCGCAAAGGGGTTGCCGGCCAGCGCCTGGCCCTTGCGGCTGTGGTAGTTGGTGTACCAAACAATGCCGCGCTCATCCAGGCCTTTGATCAGCACCACCCGGGTGGAAGGGCGCAGGTCACTGCCCACGGTGGCCAGCGTCATGGCGTTGGGCTCGGGCAGCTGGGCGGCCAAGGCTTGTTGCAGCCACTGCTCAAACTGCTTGAGCGGGTCGGCTTGGCTGGCCTCTTCGTTGAGTTCGGCCTTCTCGTAGCTCTTGCGAAGGTCGGCGATGGACGATGGCGTTGAAGTCATTGGGCCAGTATACGGAGCCGTTTTGGTGTCAGGGCTGCAGCCCGCCTGATTCCCCTTCAAGCCAAGCTCAGCACCTGCTGCAACTCGCGGTCGTGGATGCCCGCTTGCGCCAGGCAGTCATAGGTTTGGCGCGCGTAGTCCAAGGTGCTGCCGTAGCGCCCTTGCGAGTTCTTAAAAATGTGTTGCAGTTGCGCTTGGCACAGCGCGCCCGTGAAGTTGGGGCTTTGGCGCGAGAGCGTGAACGCCAGCGCCTTGACCTGGCCTTGGGGCGTGCGGCAGTGCAGCCATTTGGGGTCGTACACGCCGGAGGGCATTTCGCGCTGCCAGAGTTGGTCCAGCGCTTGGTGGCCCTGGGCCTGGGGGATGCGGTAGACCGCGCCTTTGCAACTGCCGCCCGAAATCAGCGCAAACACCAAGCCTGGGCACTCGGGCGTGCCTCGGTTGATGCGGCTCCACATTTTCAGGGCACGGTGGTAGCCGTGCACCTGCGCCCAGCGCTGCTCGGCGTGTTCAAACTCCGGCCGCCAAATGAGCGAGGCGTAAGCAAACACCCAGAGGTCTTGCTGGCCGCCCCAGGCTTGGCGGGTGTCTTCCAGCAGGGCGGCGGTGTCGCGCAGGACCAGAGGGTGCGTCAATGTCGTGTTCACGGGGTGCAACTCTACCGTGACCTGGGGAGGTGAAACAAGGGTTTTGTGAAGGATTTTGTGTGCGTCAGCGCAAGCCAGGCTCCAGTCCAGGCCCCAAGTCCGTAACCTGTTGGAAACCCGCAAGCGCCTGCCAGCGCCTTGGCCCGCTTACGATGCATTCTTTTTACGCTCACCCCCGCCATGCACGCCACTGTTGAACGAGTCACCGCCCGCATTGCCCAGCGCAGCGCGGCCAGCCGCGCTGCTTACCTGGCGCGTTTAGAAAGCATGAGCCGCCGCCCGCCAGGCAGCGAGCGCTTAGGTTGCGCCAACGTGGCCCATGCGGTGGCGGGCATTCCGGCAGACGACCGCTTCAAGGTGGTCACGCAAAAAGCGCCCAATATTGCCGTGGTCAACGCTTACAACGACATGCTCTCCGCGCATGTGCCCTTGGCCCGCTTTCCTGAGCTCATCAAGGCCGAAGCCAGGCGGCAAGGGGCCAGCGCGCAAGTGGCTGGCGGCGTGCCCGCCATGTGCGACGGCGTGACCCAGGGCACGCCAGGCATGGAGCTGAGCTTGTTCAGCCGCGACGTGATTGCCATGGCGACGGCGGTGTCGCTGTCGCACGACATGTTTGACGCCGCGCTCATGCTGGGCGTGTGCGACAAGATCGTTCCCGGCCTCTTGATTGGCGCGCTGCATTTTGGCCACCTGCCCACGGTGTTTGTGCCGGCCGGCCCCATGCCCACGGGCCTGTCCAACAAAGAAAAGGCCAATGTGCGCGAGCAAGCCGCCCAAGGTTTGGTGGGGCGCCAGGAACTGCTGGCTTCAGAAATGAAGTCTTACCACGCCCCCGGCACCTGCACTTTTTACGGCACGGCCAACAGCAACCAAATGCTGATGGAAGCCATGGGCTTGCATGTGCCGGGCACGGCTTTTATTGCACCGGGCGACGCCATGCGCGACGAGCTCACCCGCGAGGCCGTGCGCACCGTGCTCGCGCCCGCCTGCACGCCCATTGGCCGCTTGGTCGACGAGCGGGCTCTGGTCAACGCCATGGTGGCTTTGCTGGCCACGGGTGGCTCGACCAACCACCTCATCCATTGGGTGGCGGTGGCGCGGGCAGCAGGTTTGCAGATTGATTGGGACGATTTTTCAGAGCTCTCCGGCGTCACGCCTTTGCTGGCCCATGTCTACCCCAACGGCCTGGCCGATGTGAACGAGTTCCAGGCCCTGGGTGGGCCAGGTTTTGTCTTGCGCGAGCTGCTGGACGCCGGGCTGATGCACGAGGACGTGCTGACCGTGCGGCCAGGCGGTCTTCGCGAGTACACGCGGGTGCCCGCCATGGCGGGCGGCGCGCTGGCTTGGACGGGCACCGGCCCCTCGCGCGACCTCTCGGTGTTGCGGCCTGCGGCCCAGCCCTTCAGTCCCAGCGGCGGCCTCAAGCTGCTGCAGGGCAATTTAGGCCGCAGCGTCATCAAGGTGTCCTCGGTGCCCGCTGACCGCTGGCGGGTGGATGCACAAGCGCGGGTGTTTGACTCGCAAGAAGCGCTGCAGCAGGCGTTCAAGGCGGGCGAGCTCGACCGCGACGTGGTGTGCGTGCTGCGCTGGCAGGGGCCGCAGGCCAACGGCATGCCCGAGCTGCACAAGCTCACGCCGCCGCTGTCGGTGCTGCAGGGCAAGGGTTTCAAGGTGGCGCTGGTGACCGACGGGCGCATGAGCGGCGCCTCGGGCAAGGTGCCCGCGGCCATCCATGTCTCGCCCGAAGCGGCCGCAGGCGGTGCGCTGGCCAAGGTGCGCGACGGCGACCGCATGGTGCTCGACGCCCACGCCGGCACCTTGGAGGTGGTGGTGGACCCGGCCGAGTGGGCGCAGCGTGAGCTGCAAGCCATGCCTGCGGCCTTGCAGCTGGACAACGCGCATGGCCTGGGCCGAGACTTGTTTGCCGGCATGCGCCGGGGCGCGCTCAGCGCTGAAGAAGGAGCTTGCACATGGCTTTGACCCCCACTCCTGCGTTGCCCACCCTCAGCGCCCTGCAGGTGATGCACAGCGCGCCCGTGATTCCCGTCATTGTGCTGGGCGAGGTGGCCCACGCCGTGCCCCTGGCCCGCGCCTTGGTGGCGGGCGGCATACGCATGCTGGAGATCACCTTGCGCACCCCCCAAGCGCTGGCCTGCATGGCCGCCATTGCCCGGGACGTGCCCGAGGCCGTGGTGGGCGCAGGCACCGTGCGCTCTGCAGCCGATGCCCGCTCGGCGCGCGACGCCGGTGCGCGCTTTGCCGTCAGCCCAGGCTTTACCCCCGCCCTGGGCCAGGGCTGCCGCGACGCGGGCCTGCCGCTCTTGCCCGGCGTGGCCACGGGCAGCGAGATCTTGCTGGCCCAGCAAGAGGGCTACCACGAGCTCAAGTTCTTTCCGGCCCTGCAAGCCGGCGGCACGGCCATGCTCAAGGCCTGGTCTGGGCCGTTTTTCGATGTGCGTTTTTGCCCCACGGGTGGGGTGTCGGCGGCCAATGCGGCCGAGTTTTTGGCCTTGCCCAACGTGGCCTGCGTGGGCGGCTCCTGGCTCACGCCGGCCGATGCCGTGGTCGCGGGCGATTGGGCACGCATCACGCTCCTGGCTCAGCAAGCCAGTCAGTTCAAGAGGCAGCCGGTCTGACTGGTGCCCCTTGTAGACAGCCTGCTGGCGAATCGTGGCGCTCAACGGGCACCACCGCAGGCAAACATTCGCCTGTAGGCCAGCGCCTACAAAGTCAAGCCGCCTGTGGCCCTCGCGGAATCAACCCTGACCCACGCCGCCAGCCATCTCGCCGGTCCGCTGGATCAATTCGATCTTGTAGCCGTCCGGGTCGGTGACAAAGGCAATCACCGTGCTGCCGCCTTTGACCGGGCCGGCCTCGCGGGTGACCTTGCCGCCGGCCGATTTGATTTTTTCGCAGGCGGCATACGCATCGGGCACGCCCAGGGCAATGTGGCCGTAGGCCGTACCCATCTCGTAGCTGTCCACGCCCCAGTTGTAAGTCAGCTCAATTTCGGCATGCTCGGGGTTGCGCCCGTAGCCCAAAAAAGCCAGGCTGTACTTGTAGTCTGGGTTCT
>CANHKH010000103.1 GCA_947460165.1 Comamonadaceae bacterium | reverse complement strand
TGTTCGAATCCAAGTTGATCCAGGTCAAGGCTTGTCGCTGACCCTCATGGTCAGATGTGAATAGATGTTTGTTTTGTGATCAACACCTCTGCGCATGGCATAGGCTGGCTGATCGGCAAAGATGCCCGCTGCGCTTTTGGCGCCATCACGCGATGAACTCACGCAGAGATCGCGCCGGGCAAAAATCCGGATTGCAAACCCGAGTCCGATGGGTCTGTCAGGTGCTGCGGCCCAGGCGAGCGATCAAGCGACGAGCTGCGCGATCAATTCATCGACGCGAGCGCGCAAATCTTCTATCGATCTCGCCCCCGAATGAACCACAAAATCTGGCCGGACGATCAATCCCTTGACCTCATGCGCCTCTAAGAAGCGTGCATAGACACCATCGACATCCTGCACGCATGTGTTTGATACCTCAGACGACAACCCAGCCATGGCGCAGTGCAGAGATTTGAGCTTGGCGAGCTGCACTTCACCCAAGATCGTCTCCGGCGATGCGCCACGCCAGAGGATCTGGAATCCCCATCCGAAAAGATCGTCGAACAGCCCTTCAGAGCCCTTCCATCTCACGCGGCCCTGGGGTCCCATTTCGCCGGCAGGCGCTACAGGCTTGCCCTTTCCGTCGAGATGAATGATCCCGCTCTCGATCTTGGGCTCAGGCAGTGAAGGCACGGCGGTCTGGCCGATGTAACGCCGGTCGCGCTGCGCCGCCTCATCGGGATCGTGGATGAAGGCAAGTGCACCCAGCTTGTCGGAGCCATCGACGTAAAAGCGGGCATGCGGTTTGCGCTCGCTTTCGTAGGTGTCGAGCAAGGCGTCCTTGGCAATCCCGCGCAGCACGAGATCGAGCTTCCAAGACAAATTGACGGCATCGCGCAATGACGAACAGCCGCCCTGCCCCATGAAAGGCGTCATGGCGTGAGCGGCATCACCGCCAACGAAGATCCTGCCAGCGCGCCAATGTGTTGCCAGCTTGCCTTCAAACACATGCATGGCGGGGCGAAAGACATCGACATCGTCTTGCGTCAATCCGTGCACATTTTCAAGGTAGCGGTAGGCGCTTTCGCGCGTCATGACCGCAGTGCGATCTGCGTCGGGATCGATCTGGAAGGTGACGCGGATCACATCGCGGCCGAGCGGAATGATCGAATGTGCACGCCCTTGCGGCGCACAAAAAGTCGCGGCAATGCGACCATCGGGCGACACGCCAAGAAAGTTAGGCAATTCGCGCCTGCGCGTGCAATCGAATGTGAGCCATGCACCGCGAAATGGCCAGCTTTCGCGTTCAATGCCAAGCAGTTCGCGTGTCGTGCTTCGCGCGCCGTCGGCCCCTATCATGTAACGCGCCTTGATGGTCTGCGTTTGCCCAGTGTTGTTCTGAGCACTGACGCTGACATGATTGCCGTCCTGACCGAGTCCGGCCACTGCCCAGCCCTGGTGTACGACTGCGCCGGCTGCGCGCGCGGCCGCATCCAGTGCGTCCTCGACATCGGGTTGATGCAAAGAAATGCGAAAGGGATGGCCGCAGACGTGGGTGCCACGCCAGTCGAAGTCGACAAGGACCTGGCCTTCACCATTGGCCAACAGATACCGCTGGCGTGGCGATGAATTGCGCAAGGCCTGCTTGTGATCGCCTGCTGCCTGAATGATGCGTGCGCTTTCGCCGTCTATGGTGGCCACGCGGGGCGCGCCATAGAGTGAGCCGTGTCGCTCGAAGACGATGACACGGTGTCCACGCCTCGCCAGCAAGGAAGCGGCGGCCATCCCGGTCGGCCCATAGCCCGAGATGGCGACGTCGTAGATGTCTGGGTTCACTTCAACTCACCCGCAAAGTCTGCATCGCCGCAGTCACGCTTTTCCAGTGCCTCGCAGCCAGCCGGAATGACCTGTATGAACACTGCACTTGTTTTCACCGGCATGAGCGCCTTCTCCGCATGACCGTTGCGACAGGAAAGATCGAGAAAAGCCAGCATCCCAAAGCGAACAGACGGTTAAGAAATCCGAATGCATGAAATTTAGCATGGTACATGTCGGTGCAAATAATGCAGCTGGGTTCGGGCTGAGAATGGGTATGGCCCCCTTTTTTGCTGTGGCTGTCGATCACCAAGCCAGCTGATGCAGGCTCAGACCCAAGGCCTCAGCCAGTTTGGGGAGTGCGGCTTTGCGGGGGCGTTTGGCTGCTTCGGGTTGTGCGCAGGCCGCTGGGCCTATGCCCATGCGGGTCGCCACATCGGCTTGAGTCAGGCGCAGGAATTCACGCCAGGCTTTGGCTGGCGTCACCGCATCGTCAAACATGCGGTTGACGCCCGCAGCAACGCTGGACGGCTTTAGGGGATGGCACGGTCGCATTGCCCTTGGGCGACAAGGCCCCGCCCTGCAAACTCGGAGCCCCAGCGAGGCGACAACCAAGAGACCCGCTTGTGCGAACTTTTCTTGAAGGTCTGCGCACACGAGCTGATCGAATGCGGCATGATTTAGATCTGACCACGGAGACAAAAAAATGCCCAGCGATATAGAAATTGCCCAATCCACCCCCCTGCTGCCCATCACCGAGATCGCCCACAAGGCGGGGCTGCCGGCCCAGGCTCTGGTGCCCTATGGCCAGCACAAAGCCAAAATCACGCTGCCTTTCCTGCGCACGCTGCAAGGGCGCCCCAACGGGCGCTTGGTGCTGGTGACCGGCATCAGCCCCACGCCGGCCGGCGAAGGCAAGACCACCACCACGGTGGGCCTGGGCGATGCACTCAACCGCATTGGCCAGCGCGCCATCGTCTGCCTGCGCGAGCCCTCGCTGGGCCCGGTCTTCGGCATGAAGGGGGGCGCGGCCGGTGGCGGACGCTCACAGGTGGTGCCGATGGAAGACATCAATCTGCACTTCACCGGCGACTTCCAGGCCATTGCGTTGGCGCACAACCTGCTGGCCGCCCTCATCGACAACCACATCCACCACGGCAATGCCCTGGGCATGGATGCCAGGCGCATCACTTGGAAGCGGGTGGTCGATATGAACGACAGGGCGCTGCGAGAGATCGTGGTCGGCCTGGGTGGCCCGGGCAACGGCTATGCGCGCCAGGACGGCTTTGACATTGTGGTGGCCTCTGAGGTGATGGCCATCTTGTGCCTGGCCACCAGCATGGCCGATCTGAAGGCGCGGCTGGCGCGCATTGTGGTGGCGACCTCGCTGGAGGGCAAGCCGATCACCGCCGCCGACCTGCAAGCGACCGGCGCGATGGCCGCGCTGCTGCGCGATGCGATTGCGCCCAATCTGGTGCAAACGCTAGAGCACAGCCCGGCCTTCATCCACGGCGGGCCGTTTGCCAACATCGCCCACGGTTGCAACTCGGTCATGGCCACCCGCAGCGCACTCAAACTGGCCGACTGGGTGGTGACCGAAGCCGGCTTCGGCGCTGACCTGGGGGCCGAAAAATTTCTCGACATCAAATGCCGCAAATCCGGCCTTTGGCCCTCGGCTGCGGTGATCGTGGCCAGCGTGCGGGCGCTCAAATACCAGGGCGGTGCTGACGTCAAACAACTGTCGCGCGAAGACCTGCCGCGCCTGGCGGCAGGCATCGCCTCGCTGGAGCGCCACATTGACAACGTCAGCCGTGTCTACGGCCTGCCCTGTGTGGTGGCACTGAACCATTTTGTGCACGACACCGAGGCCGAGGTGGCAATGGTGCGCGAGCGGGTGGCCGCCACCGGCGTGCCCATGGTGCTGGCCCGGCACTGGGCCGAAGGCGGCGCCGGCGCCGAGGAGCTGGCACGGGCCATCGTGGCCTGCGCCAGCGCCCCCGACCCCGAGCCGGCCTACCTCTACCCCGACACAGCCAGCCTGTGGGACAAGGCCGAAACCGTGGCCAGGCGCGTCTACCGGGCCAAGGGCCTGGCCGCCGGCGCCAAGGTGCGCGCGCAACTGCAGAAGCTGCAGGACCAGGGCTATGGCCACCTGCCGGTGTGCATCGCCAAGACGCCCTACTCCTGGGGCACCGATCCCAAGCAGCTGGGCGCGATCGAGGGCCATGAAATCGATGTGCGCGAGGTGCGCCTGGCTGCCGGCGCCGAATTCGTGGTGTTGGTCTGCGGCGAGGTCATGACCATGCCGGGCCTGCCGGCCATGCCAGCGGCCGCGGCCATTGATGTCGATGAGGACGGGCGCATCGTGGGGCTGTTTTAGTCTGCCTTCAGGGCGCAGCGCCTCTTTGACCGGAAGGCAGCGGTCAAAGTCAGTCCAGTCTAAGCGCATGCGTGTGCACAGTCAGCGCGCATCTCAGGCCGGAGGCATCAGTGAAAACGCCCAATTGAGAACAATTGGGCGTTGGTTTTTGGCAGATCAGCCTGCCACCTGAGACGGCCGCTGTACCGCAGTCTTGCGTTGCTCAGGTGTGAATCCGCCCAAGGCCATGCCTGGGAGGTCAGGGTTCATCACCACATTCATCTGGGTGAATGGTCTTGAGCCTCCTGAGCGGCTGGGTCAATGCTTACTTGCCCTGACTGTGGGCAAACAAGAAATGGGCCAAATCTGGTTGGGCTTTTGCTGTCGCTTCAATACTCTGATTGACCATCGCACTTGCTTCACCAACTTTGGCCAACATGGTTTTGGCTGCGGCATCGTTTTTCAGTGCATCTTCTTTGGCTGCCAAGTCAGAAAATAAAACCTGGATGTTTTCTTGGTGGGCTCGGCAAGCCATGGCGGTGTTGGACATGTCTGCGATCACTTTGCGCTGTTGATCGTTTAACTTTCGCATTTCAGCGGAGTTGGCCAAGTTCGCGATCGGGGTCAACAACAAGGCCTTCATGTCAGCCGACGGATTGGCAAACGACCCTGTCTTTTGGGATGAAAGTCCATCAACGCACTTTTTGCCCTGTTCAATGACCGTGGTCATCGCCTTGCGGTTGGCATCATTCAGAGCCGACTGCGCCAAGACTTGGCTTGCGGACACGGCCAAGCAGGCCCCCAACAGAATATTCAATGTTTTCATGTGTGACTTTTAAAATACGGGGCTCCCCTTGAAGGGAGCCCCAAAGGTTGGCTGTTGCTCAGTGTCGACAGGGCTTATTGGCCTTGAACGGTGTAGAGATAAGCCGACACAGCGCCCAAAAGGCTGGCGCTGGCCACGACGGCTTGACCGGGTGGGGTGGCCTCAAAGCCTGGCACCATCAAGGTGTAAAGCGCCACGCCCATGCCATATTGCGCAGAAATATCGCGGATGATTTTGAAGGCCTGCTCAGTGGGGGTTCCGCTGAGTTTGAAGGGTGGCTCTTCAGCAGCCCCCCTCAGGGTTTGTGCGATCCCATAAAGCGAAGCAATGGTGGCTGGGTCTTTGAAGGCTTCGCCAACCTTGGCCATGTCGACACCAAAATCTGGCAAGGCGCTAATTCCTTTACCAGCGAGCGACTTGATAGGCGCGCCAAAGCTGCCAACAAGCTTATCAATCGCAGGTTGGGCTTTTTGCATGGCCGCCATCATGTTTTTGGCTTTGTTGGACACCTTGGCGGCCAGAGCACTGTTTGACGCCAATTCACTCACGGACTTGACGCCCGATTTGGCCAATGCCTTGCCTTGCATGTACTTGGAGCCGCCCAGCGAACACGCTTGTGACACCCCCGGGAAGTTGGACAACGCACAGGCGTCTTTCACCAAAGAAAGCACACCCACCACTTGATCTGTCACGATGAAGCCACAAGCGGTTGAGCTGATGGCGTAACCCAAACCGCAATCCACGTAGCCCGAGGGCTGAGCAGCCCAGCAAACGGGGCCCACGCCGTTGTAACCAGATCGGCAAGGGGTGTAGCAAAGGCCTGCATCTTGTTGCTTGCCGTTGCCACACACCATGGCAACCGGTGACAAGTTGTACATGCCTTTGGTGGGGTCCATGCCCGTGCCTGACATGCCAGCTGGCACTCGTTCGTAGTAGCACACAGAAGCCCGTTTGGTGTAGCCGTCGCGGCAACCATCTTCCACCACGCCACCGATGCATCCGCCGCCCAACCAACCGGGGGCCCGAGATTTGCAGCCATCCCAGCGAACCGGTGAATAAGACCCGGTGCCGTCGTAGTGACAGATAGCGCCCCGGTCGGAGTAACCGGATGGGCATCTTGTGGCGCAGGTCAGGGTGCCGTTATCGCTGTAACCATCTCTGCAGCTGTCATAGCACAGGGCGCCGCGCTGGGTTTTACCCGCAGGGCAGGCATCGAGCACCGTGCCCACACCGCGGCCATAGCTGCCTTTCCAGAAAAATTCAGTCGGCTCGTCTACTGCAGCCATCTGTGCTGCCGGAGCTGGAGCCGGAGCTGGCGCTGGCTGAGCAGTGGTACTACCCACGCCCGAAACCCTGAATTGCTCCCAGGGACCCACCGCCGTGCGATTGCCCAAAAAAGCACCACTGGGCTCAGCCACCAGGTACTTGCCGTGTGCGGTTCTGAAAGCCAAAACGCCAGACGCCACATCAATGACTTGGAATTGTTCCCATGGGCCTACGGCTGTGCGATTGGCCACCACGGAGCCATCTGGCTGGGCCGATAAGAATTTGCCGTGGTAACTTTTAAAAACGGCCACGTTTCCGTTGCGCGTCATTTGCCATTGCTCAAAAGCGCCCACCGCAGGGCCGCTGGAATTGACGCTCACTTGGTCACCTGCGGCCTGCACAAACTTGCCATGAGCGCCCAGAAGGCTGACAACTTGAGCCTGAGCCAAGGCCCCGGTCATCAGCATCAGGGTCATCAGAAAAATTTGTCTTAGCCAACATAATGTTGACAAAGACGACTTGGATCCGTTCGACATTTGAATTCCTGTTAAAAATTTGTTGCACGCTGTTTACACAGCCAATTAAAAGTAGGTTCTTTTAACTCCCGGATTAAAAAACAAAAAATGCCCTGGAAGACGCGCTCAAACATAACCAAACATAACCAAACATAACGAAATCATATTGAAATATTAAATATTATTCAAAACCGCCCGCCCCCGAAGAACGATGGACGGGTAGCGAGTGAATTCTGGGAGTCTGTGCGGCAAAAGCCATGTGAGAGGAGAAAGGCGCCGGATGCGCGGCGAGTGCGGGTTCGTGAATGTCGAACACATACCGACGAGCTACCGTCCCTGCGAGCCGACTCAGCACGCCTTGGTAACGATGGCGGTGCGGACGCGGTGGCGGCGCCAACTCGGCAAGGCGCGCGATCCGTGCCAGCGGCGTGGGGTGCAACTCGTCGGCCTGAGCACCCAGATTGGCATCTTGCTTGGCGCAGCCTATCGAGCGCAAAGGGGACAAGCAGCCGACGACAGCCGAAGGAAAAGCCGTGGTGCGCCGTCATGCCTGAACCGACGGGCACTGGCCTTTGGTCTTGCCTGGGCGTCCGACTCAGGGAACAATCAGCTCACCTTTTCACTGGAAGGACTTTCGCATGATGCTTGCTCGCCGCTCATTCACCTCGCTGTTGCCGCGCCTGGCCGTTTTGCTGGCCGCCTGCAGCCTTGGCACAGCCCTGGCCCAGACGCCCAAGACCCTGAGGCTGATAGTGGGCTTTCCGCCGGGTGGCGGCACCGATGCGATTGCGCGGATCTTGGCCGACAAGCTCAAGGACGAATTGGGCACCTCGGTGATCGTCGAGAACAAGCCTGGCGCTGGCGGGCAGTTGGCGGCGCAAGCGCTCAAGGCCGCGCCGGCCGACGGCAGCGTGCTGTTTCTCTCGCACGACCACACCATCACCATCTTGCCCATGGTGGTCAAGAACGCAGGCTTCAACTCCGCCCAGGACTTTGTGCCGGTGGCCGGCTTTGCCACCTTCGTCAACGCCTTCGCCGTCTCCAGCGGCAACCCGGCCAAGACCTTCAACGACTATGTGGCCTGGGTCAAGACCCAGCAGGGCAAGGGTGTGGTGGGCATCCCCGCACCGGCGTCTACCCCTGAATTTCTGGTCAAAGTGATGGCTGAAAAATTCAAGCTCGATCTGGTGGCCGCGCCCTACCGCGGCAGCGCGCCACTGATGGCCGACATGCTGGGCAATCAAATCGCGGCCGGCGTGGCCTCGGTCCCCGATTTCATAGAGAACCACAAAGCCGGCAAGCTGCGTGTGCTGGCGGTGCTCGGCGGCGCCCGCCAGGCCGCCTTGCCCGATGTGCCCACCTTCACCGAGCTCGGCTTGGGGGGTCTGGAAGACATGCCTTACTACGGTGTGTTTGCGCCTACCGGCACGCCCAAGGCCTTTATTGACACCTTCTCTGCCGCCGTGGCCAAGGTCATCGCCATGCCAGAAGTGCGCAGCCAACTCAGTCAGATGGGCCTGACGGTGGGCCACATGCCACCCGACCAGCTCGGCCGCCGGGAGCGCGCCTATGCGCAAGTGTGGGCCCGAATCATTCGGGACAGCGGCTTTCAGCCCCAGTGATTCTCTCGGGCATTTTGGCTTCTGACCCGTCGGGGCTGGGTGCCTTTTGTTGCAAACAATTGAACAAGCGGCCACGGGCTCGCTTGTTCACTTCAAGATGCGCAGGCCGGATTGACGAACAGGAAATCCAGGTGCATTGGCACGATCCTGGTCCAGGTTTTGAGCATCGCAAACCTGCCGACCGGCCTTGAGTGAGCGCTGATTCAGCGCCAGTTGACCGAGATGTGCCGACTTTCAGCGGTCATCCCGCTTTTGTGTCTTTGACCGACCTGCGCATGGGCCTCATCCCGCAGCGACGGCCCGCGTGCTGGCGTGATGCGCGGCGGCTCTGTCTGCGTCACTATGTGTTCCGGGCACAGGGCAGCGCTTAGGAGCCTATGCCGCTGGCCAGTTGAAAATGGCAGCTGGGAGCAGCAACTTGGGTGCAGGCGCCCTCCTCACCCGCCCCAAACACCCCATAGACCGCACAGAAGTGGAAATGCACAATGGAAATCTATTTACTGGCTTTGGCTTGGGCAGTATATTTTTTTATACATAGCCTTTTGGCAGCCAACGGATCGAAGAATTGGCTAGCACACAAGCTGCCGACCAGCTTTAAATACTATCGAATTGCATATAATTTCATTGCATTATCTGGTTTACTTCCATTGATTTTTTGGAGTATTTCATCATCAATCAGATTGCTGGAATCAGTATGGCCATTAGGAATAATTTTAACGACACTAGGTTCATATTTAATTATTCAGGCATTTCGCATGTTTGATGGCGCTGAGTTTATTGGACTAAAAGAGGAAACAAAACCCAGATTGATCCAAAGTGGAATGTATCGCCATGTACGACACCCTCTTTATTTTGCCATGATAGTACTTATTTTAGGCTTATTTCTCTTACTCCCAACGC
>CANHKH010000102.1 GCA_947460165.1 Comamonadaceae bacterium | reverse complement strand
TGCCTGTGCATATGAACATAGATTTTGTCTTATTTGTTTTGATTTAAGGGTGTACCTGCCACAGTCATTTCGATGCGCATGATGTTTCCATGGGTCGAATCTGTACAGAACAATATTTTTCGGTCGGCACCGCCAAAAGCCAGATTGGTGATGGAGGAGCCCGTTGGGCCAACCAACACCTCTTCAGGCTCTGCTCGAGGACTGAGCACCCAGACATAGGCCAGACCTGGGTTGGCTACCAACAGGCGGCCTATCTCGTCCATGGCCAGTCCGTCTGGGCCGCTGGGGCCGTAGGAAGTGAAAAATTGCCCTGCCTTGGACACACTGCCGTCGGCCATCAAAGGCATCCGCCAGACGCAATTGCCCCGGGTAGCCGCCACGAATAAAAAACGCTCGTCGTTGGACAACACGACGCCGTTGGGGCTGGGCACATTGCCCAGCAGCATATCCAGCCGCCCATCGGGGGCCAGGCGGTACACGCGGCCTGTCGGGTCGTGCAGGCCGGTTTGCCCTTGGTCGGTAAAGTACAGGTTGCCGCGCGAGTCGAAAACCAGGTCGTTGACGCCTTTGAAGCTTTCGCTGTTGCGCCGCTCCATAAATGGGCGCACCTGGCCGCTTTGAATGTCGAGCACCACCAGACCGTTGCGGTAGTCGGTGACCAGCAACTGCCCGGGGTTCAAGAACTTCATGCCGTTGGGCTCGCCGTCCCATTGAGCCACCAAATCCCAATGGCCTTGCGGGCTGATCCGGAAAACCCGACCGAAGGGGATGTCGGTGACGAACAGGTTGCCCTGCGCGTCGAACACCGGCCCCTCCAAAAAGGAGTCCAGCTGCCTGCCAGGCATGTTGACGTCAGCCCAGAGGCTGCTCACACCGGTATTACGGTATTTTTCGGGCATGGAACTGAAGAGCTCCAAAGGACGAACGGCGGGCGGATTCAGAAGGAACATGGTGGGCTTATTCTGCCTTGAGGTCGAGCTCGCGGGCCAGTTGGGTGTAGGCCTTCACATCACGCTCCATGTCGGCTCTAAAAACGTCGCGGCAGCTGCTTTGTGGCTCCATGCCCAGACTTTGAAGTTTGGCTGCCGTATCTACTTGCTCGGAGAATTGTCTGGCGGCTTTCTCCAGTGCCTGCAGCACGGTGGCTGGTGTGCCTGCGGGGGCCAGTAGGCCGTACCAGGCATCGGCCAGGTAGCCTTTGACTCCGGCTTCGGTAAAAGTCGGGACATTGGGCAACAAAGACGAGCGGCGTGGCGAAGCCACGGCCAGCGCACTGAGCTTGCCTGCCTGCACCTGCGGCAGCACCGAGCCCAGCGTGGCAAACGAGCTGTCGAGCTGGCCGCCCATCACATCGGTCACAACCTGAGCAGCGCCTTTGTAGGGAATGTGGTTCATGCTCAGACCAGTCATGCGCAAAAATTGCTCGGTAGCAAAGTGGCCCGAGCTGCCAACACCTGGCGTGCCGTAGCTGCGCTTGCCTGGTGCTTCGCGCACCTGCTGTATGAACATACCCAGTGTTTTGGCCGTTATGCCCGGGCCGGTCACTAGCACCGTCGGGCTCACCGCCAGGGTGCAAATCGGCGCAAAGGAGCGCACCGCATCGAATTTGACACGAGCGCTGTAGAGCGCCGGAATCATGGTGTGGTTGGTCGCGCCCATGAGCAGGGTATAACCGTCGGCAGGGGCAGACGCCACCGCTTCAGCAGCCAGAATGGTGTTTGCGCCAGGCTTGTTGTCAACAATGACGCTCTGGCCCAGCGCACGCGAGGCGTGCTCGGCAAAAGCACGGGCCAGCATATCGGTGGGGCCACCCGCCGAGAAGCCGACAACGATGCGCACGGGCTTGCTGGGCCAGGCTTGCGCCCCGGCGCTGGAGACAGCCAGGCCCATCAGTGCAGCGGCGGCCAGGCTGGCTGGAATTTGCAATGTATTCATAGGAAGCAGCCTTTATTCTTTCTTGATGCCTGCGGCCTTGACCGTTGCAGCCCAGCGACCCGATTCAGCCGTAAGGTACTTGCGAAAGTCTTCGGGCGAGGAGGCCACGATGCGTGAGCCCAAGCTGTCAAACCGGGCCTTGATTTCGGGTGTGGCCAAGACGTCACGCAGTGCAGCGTTGAGGCGGTTGACGATGTCGGAAGGGGTGCCGCGTGGCAAAAAGATGCCATTCCATTCAAAGGACTCATAGGGCTTTCCGATCACTTCGGCCACGGTGGGCACATCGGGGAACAAAGGGTGACGCTGGGCCGAGGTGATGGCCAGCGCCTTGAGAGTGCCCGCTTTGACGTGGCTGCTGATGGCGGGTAGGTTGAAAAAGCCCATGTCCACCTCGCCCGCGATGGTACCGGTGATGGCCAGGCCACCACTCTTGTAAGGGATGTGCAGCATGTTTACGCCCGCCGCCTGGTTCATCAGCTCGGGCGCCATGAACTGCACCGTGCCCTGACCACCCGAAGAAAACGTCAACTTGCCCGGTGCGGCCTTGCCCGCCTTGATCAGGTCAGCTGCCGAATCGAAAGGAGACGCCTTGGGCACGGTCATCAGCATGGGCGTCACGCCCACCTGGGTCACCGGGATCAGGTCTTTGTCGGCGTCGTAGGGCAGCTTTTGCAGATGCGGGTTGATGGAAAACGGAGTGGCGTCGTACAACATGGTGAAACCGTCAGCGGCCGCATGTGTCACAAATTGCGCACCAATGACGCCGCTGGCGCCCGCCTTATTGACCACCACAACCGAGGTGCCGAGTTTGGGGCCGAGGTGCTGGCCGATCAGACGTGCCAGCGCATCAGCTGTTCCGCCCGGGGCGTAGGGCACAACGATGCTGATGGGTTTGCCGTCGGGCCAGGCCGCCCAGGCAGCGGGGGCCGCCATGGTCAGGGCCAGGCCTGTGACGGCCAGGAGTGTGTTGCATGTTCTGCGTTGCATGGTGTCTTCCTCTCAGATGGGATTGGTTTTAAAGGGTGGTTAAACGGTGGCGATGGGAGTCACGGGTGAGCCGGCCGCGCCCGGCAGCCGCAGCGGCGGGGCTGTGAGCAAAAAGCGCGAGCGACCTGCATTGCGCAGCCAGTGCGCCAGTGGTGTGAGCCACCACAGCTCGCCCAGGTGAATGCCGTTCTTGAACAGGCAGTGTTCGTGCAGCGGCAGGCGCGGACCGCGCAGCGGCGTGCTGCGCGTGAGCGATGGGCCAGGGGCCAACTCGACCGCCGGGTTGTCGGCCATCAGGCAGGCCAGGCGTGTGTCGCTGATCCAGCCCAGCAGGCGAGCGTCAGTGCCGTCCAGGCCGCTGCCGGTGGCATGCAAATGCTTCACGTCGGGCTGCTTTCGCATGGCCAGCAGGGTGTCGGCAAAACCAGTGTGCAGACAAACCATGTCACCTTCTTCGATCTCTATCTTGTCAGCTTCGAGGATGCGCATGAGCTGCTCGTAACCCACAGCCACGCGCTGGCGGCCCAGGTGCTTATCCAGGTCAATCAGCACAGCCCTGCCCTGAGCGCCGTGCACGGCCAGATTGGCCACGCCCAAAGTGCCCGCGTCGGGGTCGGGGTAGCGCGCCCAGTCTTGCGGGGCTTGTTCGTCGGTGCGGCCAGGGTGTAGGTCGGGGCCTGCTCGAAAGCCGTTGTAGAACACGGCCTCGGCTTCGCCATCACCGTCCGCATCAAACCGGCTGCCGATGTGCGCCAGGCTGTCCCACTGTGTGGAATACTGGGTGTTCATCAGCATGACTTCGTCGCAGACGACATCTGTCAGATTGGGGTCTTCGGTGCTATAGGACCAGCAAAAGCCCTGCACGCCAGCGCTCGCGCCATCTCGCAGCGTGCCGTAAAGCCTGGGTGGCAGGCGGCGCGCATTGAGCGCCATGCCACCGGGCACATCCAGCGGCAAGGACAGACAAAACGTCAGCCCCTCGCGCACCTCGGCTATGCCCTGGCGTACTTTGGCGGGTGTGACCAGGTTCATGCGGCCCAGACGGTCATCTGGGCCGAACTCGCCCCAGTGGCTGTCGGGTGGAGATTGTTTCCAGCGTGGGGTCATACTGCATTGCTTCAGACGGCGGTGGGGGCCAGCACGTCCAGCACATTGCGCGCTGCACCCACACCCATGTTGATGTAAGCGTCGCTGGTCACGCCGCCGATGTGCGGGCTCAGGATGATGTGCGGCGCGTTGTGAAAGATGTGCGGTGCGGTCATGGGCTCGACCACGAAGCTGTCCAGCCCCGCCGCGAACACCTGGCGCGATTGCACAGCGGCCAGCAAAGCAGCTTCGTTGACCAGTCCACCCCGGGCGGTGTTGACCACGATCACGCCTGGCTTGCACTGCGCCAGCGTTTGGGCGTTGACCATGCCGCGGTTCTCGGGGGTCAGCGGGCAGTGCAGCGAAATCGCATCCGACTCGCGCCAGATGGTTTGGAGGTCCACCGGCTCAATGAAGTCAGGCAGGTTTTTGGCGAAGGGGTCAAAGCCCAGCACCTTCATGCCCATGGCACAGCACATGCGTGCAAAGCGCTGTCCGATCGCGCCCAGGCCCACTAGACCAATGGTGCGGCCATGCAGCTCGATGCTTTTGTGCGTGGCCTTGTCCCAATGCCCCGCGTGCATGCGGGTGTTGAGAGACACCACCGATTTGGCGCAGGCCAGCAGCAAGGCCAGCGCCTGCTCGGCCACGGCGGCAGCGTTGGCGCCAATGGCGGCACGCACCTCAATGCCACGCGCCTGAGCAGCGGCCTTGTCGATGGTGTCGGTGCCGCTGCCGTGCTTGGAGATCACGCGCAGCGAAGGTGCAGCGTCCATCACTTTGGCACCCACGGCGCCGTAGCGCACGATCATGGCCACCGGGTCATGTCGTTGGCACAAGGCCACCATGTCGTCTTCGGTTGGAGTCTTGCCCGCGTAAATGATTTCGAAATCGGTCAGCAGGTCCAGGGCTTGTTGCGCCAGATCGGCGCCGGTCACGATGAGGGCGGGACGCCTCACAATGTTTCTCCGTCCTTGAGCACGCCTGCAGCTCGCAGCGAGGGCACGAGCCAGGCAGCGGCGGTTTTGCCCTCTTTGATCTGGGTGATGCGCTTAGCTTCGTCTTCGACTTTTTTGTGGGCGGCGGGGATCAGGCTGGCGAGTTTGTCTTTCTCGACCACCACGATGCCGTCGGCATCGGCCAGCACAAAGTCACCGGCCTGCACATTAATGCCACCGCAGCTGATGGGGTGACCGATGCGGCCGCCGATGTTTTTGGTCGGGCCATTGGGGTTGGTGCCCACCGAAAAGACGGGGAAATCCATCTCGTCGATTTCCAGGCAGTCGCGCACCGCGCCGTCGACGATCACGCCCGCAATACCCAGCTGGCGGCAAGCCGTCATCATGATGGTGCCCATCAGGGCCGAGGTCTGGTCGCCCTTGCCGTCGATCACCAGCACATCGCCGGGTTTGGCTAATGCAATGGCGGCGTGGATCATCAAGTTGTCGCCGGGGCGCACTTCGACTGTCAGGGCTGGGCCTGCGACCTTCATGCGTGGGCGCAGGGCCTGAATGCGGCCATGCATGGTGCCACGGCGACCCGCCACGTCGGCCAGGATGGCGGCCTGAAAACCTTCGGCCTGTTGGACGAGTTCGGGGGCAACGCGTTCAAAGTCGCGCACGATGTCTTGGCTCATGGGATGTCCTTATATAAAAAGAATAAATCAGTCGACTTTGATGTTGGCCGTGCGGATGACACGGGCCCAAGTGGCCGAGTCATTGGTTTGTGTATCGGCCAGCACCTTGGTGCTGCCGCCCACCAGCGTGATGCCGAGCCTGTCGGCCAATTCGGTCACTACACCGTCCTTCAAGGCCTTGTTGATTTCGGTGTTCAGCCGTTGCACCACTGGCGCGGGGGTGCGGGCGGGCAGGTAAACGCCTTGCCACTGCTCCACCACAAAATCTTTCTGACCGACTTCTGCCATGGTGGGCACATCGGGCAAGACTTTGAGACGCGCCGCCGACGTGGCGGCCAGCGCACGCAGCTTGCCACTCTTGATGTGGGGCAAGGCCGCGGTCACTGGCGCAAACATGAATTGCACCTGCTGTCCCAGAGTGTCCTGCAGGGCGGGCGTGTCGCCCTTGTAGGGCACATGGATGAACTTCACGCCGTTACGCTGGGCCAGTAGCTCGGCCTGCATTTGCAGTATGGTGCCGTTGCCGCCGGAAGCGAACGCAATCTCGCCCGGCTTGGCTTTGGCACCGCTTAGCAAGTCAGCAACTGACAGGTAGGGCTGGGAGGTGCCGACCACCAGAACGTGCGCAATCGTGCCCACCAGGCTGACGGGCTCCAGGTCCTTGAGGGGGTCAAAGGGCAGCTTGGGCATCAGGTGGGGCGCAATGGTTTGCGCGCCGATGGTGGTGTGCAGCACGGTGTGTCCGTCGGTTGCAGCTTTGGCTACAAATGCACCACCGATGGTGCCGGTGGCACCGGCCTTGTTTTCCACCACCACGCTGGCACCCGTCGAAGCACCTATGCGCTGCACCAAGGTGCGTGCCAACACATCGGTGCTGCCAGCGGCAGGGTAGGGCACGACCCAAGTGATGGGGCGGTTGCCCGGCCATTCGGCTTGCGCAAATGCCGAGGGCATCACACAGAGTGCGCACAGGCTGGCAACCAACAAGCGACGAAAAGAGGAAAAGGTGTTCATTGTTTAGCTTTCAGTGAGTGCGTCAAAGCCGTAGAGCTTTTGCGGGTTGTGGACCAGGATTTGTTGGCGTTGTTGTGAATCACCCGCCCATCGGGACAATGCTTCGATTTGCGCCGCGTCATCGGGCATGGGGTGGCGCCCGGCCGATGCGGTGGCGTGTGGCCAGTCGCTGCCCCAGATCACGCGATCGGGTGCGGCGTCGATGAAACTTCGGGCCAGTGACAAGAGTTGCGGATCATCGGTGGTGTGATCTGGGCTGACCAGGTAACCTCCTGACAGCTTGACCCAAGCTCGCCGCGCTCTGAGCAGTTCAAGCAAGAGCGCGTGCGCCGGGTGCCGACCACACAGGCCAGGCGTGACACGGCCAAAATGGTCAAAGACCAACTCGACCGGTAAAGTACGCAGACGTTCTGCCAGACCTGCAAATTGCTCCAGCGGCATCAACAATTGCAAATGCCAGCCCAAAGGGGCAATGCATCGGGCGATTTTTTCAATGTCGCCGGGCTGGTGCAGAACGCCCAAAGACAGGTTGATGCGTGCCCCCCGCACGCCGAGCTGGTGCAGTGTCTGGAGCTCGGCTGCAGGCTCGTCACCGGTGATGACCGCTACGCCTCGTCCTTGCGAGCCCAGCTGGGCCAGTCCTGCCAGCATGGGGCGGTTGTCGGCGCCATAGGTTGATGGCGTCACCAGCACAGCGCGTTCCGTCCCCATGCGTTGTTGCACCAACCGGTAGTCTTCGATCGTGGCGTCCGGCGGGTAAAGGGATGCGCCAGCCACCGCCGTAAAACGGCAGTCATACACATGGATGTGCGCATCACAAGCCTGGGCCGGCAAGGTGGTTCGGGCCGATCCTGAGCCAGCTGAAAACGAGAAGGATGCAGACAAGGTGGCGTCCTGATCTTGGCCGTCGTGTAGGCTCAATCCACCTTGGCGCCAGAACCTTTGACCACCGGAGCCCATTTGGCGATGTCACGCGGAATGAGCTGGCCGAATTCGCTGGCACTCGTAGGTGTCACGGTCAGGCCCTGATCCTCTAGCTTTTTGCGCAGATCGGGTGCGTTGAGTGCCTTGTTGAGTTCGGTGTTGGCGCTGGCCACCACGCCAGCCGGCAAATTCGCCGGACCCAGCAGGCCAAACCAAGTGACGGCGTCAAAGCCTTTGTAGCCCGATTCGGCTACGGTTGGTGTTTGGGGCAGGTCATCGACCCGCTTGGCGCTGGTTACCGCCAACGCACGGAGCTTGCCGTTCTTGATGTGTCCAATCAAGGTAGGCACTGAGGAGACATACAGTTGCACCTGACCACCGATCACATCGTTGATGCCCTGGGCAGCACCTTTGTAGGGAATGTGGGTGAGTTTGACGTTGGCTTCGCGTTGCAGAAGTTCGGTGGCCAGATGGGCCACGGTACCGTTGCCCGAGGTAGCGTAGTTGACAAAGCCCGGTTGGCCTTTGGCGGCGTTGATGACATCGCTCAGATTGCGAAATGGTGAATTTGTGGCGACCACCACCACCAAAGCGGCATTGCCGACCAAGCCGATCGGGGTGAGGTCTTTGACTGGATCGTAGGGCAGCTTGCTGTAAAGCGAAGGGTTGATGGCAAGGTTGCTGGTCTGTCCGATCACGAGGCTGTAACCATCAGGGCTGGACTTGGCAGCGTTGTCAATGCCGATATTGCCGCCCGATCCAGGCTTGTTGTCGATCACGAACGTCCACTTATTGGTGGACGCCATTTTCTGGGTCACCTCGCGGGCAATGATGTCAGTGCCACCACCGGCCGGAAAAGGCACGACCATTCGGATCGGCTTGGAAGGCCAGTTGTCGGTTTGAGCCATGGCCAGCGAAAGGGCCAGGGTTCCCAGAAGGCCAAGTGCCAAGCGATGCGAAAGGGCCAGTCGAGAAGGACGAATCAACATGTTTGTCTCCAGAGAGTGTTGTGTAATTTCTAGGATGAAATGTAGGGATTTGTTTCACTGGGTACAATATTGCTTCACAGAATGAAACATGTTTCATGCCACGATATTCAAAATCCCAAGGGGTGTCTGGCGATGCGCCCACCCAGGAACAAACCCCGGAAGGTGGCGTCATCGCTGTCTCACGTGCCTTGCAGGTAATTGAAGCTTTTCGCATCGGCGAGCGACACCTGACCTTGGCCGAACTGAGCCGCCGAACGGGTTTACACAACAGCACCGTGCTACGCCTAGCGCGCACTTTGGCGCAGAACGGTTATATGGTCCAGCGCGAGGAAGGCGAATGGCGACTTGGCCCAGCAGCTGGATGGCTGGGAGCGCGTTACCAAGCCGGTTTTGACATCAACAATGCCGTCCAGCCTTTATTGCGCAGTCTGTCAGAGCAAGCCCAGGAAAGCTCATCCTTTTATGTACGCGAGGGCGATGAGCGTTCCTGCATTGCGCGTGTTGAAGGGCCGCAGTCCGTGCGGCATCACGTTCGCATCGGGATGCGTCTACCTTTGCAACTGGGGGCTCCGGGTCGGGTGATCCTCGCTTTTTCGGGAGAGCCCGGAGATGTGTACGAAGAAATCCGACGGCGGGGATATCACATCTCGATGGGTGAACGCGAACCCCAGGTCTCCAGCGTAGCGGCACCGGTTTTTGGACTCAACTGGCGACTGCTGGGCTCGATGTGTATTTCGGGACCCACCTCACGCTTGACCGAGAAGG
>CANHKH010000101.1 GCA_947460165.1 Comamonadaceae bacterium | reverse complement strand
CTGGATCAATGTGTATCTGACCCCAATTCATGACCCCAATTCAAAGGGCTTCACACCGTCATGCCGCCGCACACCTCCAGCACCGCGCCGTTGACGTAGCTGGCCTCGTCGCTGGCCAAAAAGGCGTAGACGTTGGCGATTTCTTCGGGCTGGCCCAGGCGGCGCAAGGGCACGCGTTGCTCCATGTCTTTGAGCACGTTCTCGGGGATGGTGTTCAAGATGGGGGTGTGGATAAAGCCTGGGGCCACCGCGTTCACGCGCACGCCTTTGGGGCCGAGCTCGCGGCTCCAGGTTTTGGTAAAGCCGATCACGCCAAACTTGGTGGCCGCGTAGTTGGTTTGGCCAAAGTTGCCGTAAATCCCCACCACAGAGCTGGCGTTCAAAATGACGCCGCTGCCTTGCGCCACCATGGCATCGGCCACGGCTTGGCTGCAGTGGAACACACCGCGAAGGTTGACGTCGATGACGCGGTCAAACTGCGCTTGCGTCATTTTTTGCAGGCGGGCATCCTGAGTGATGCCGGCGTTGTTGACCAACACGTCGATGCGGCCAAACTCCGCCAAGACCCGCGCCACCACGGCATCGACTTGCGCCCGGTCGGTCACGTCCATGAGCAGGCCCAGGGTGGGGGCGCCTTCGGCCTGGCAGGCGGCCACGGCCGCGTCCACCGACGTTTGCCGCACATCGGCCACCACCACGGTGGCGCCTTCGCGCGCGAACTTGACCGCCGTGGCCAGACCTATGCCTTGGCCTGCGCCTGTGATGATGCTGACCTTGCCTTGGAGTCGTTGCATGTATGCGTAAAAATCTAAAAATGAAAGGGGCTCACCAACGCGGTTGGTGCGCAAGAAGGCTGGTTTGCACAGCGCCCGTCAGTCTAAAGCCCTCGCCGTGCCGCTCGGCCAGCTTGTTGCTGCGCGCTGCAAACTCGGCGACACCTTGGCTGTAGATGAACTGCAGTGCCCCGCCTGTCCAGGCCGGAAAGCCAATGCCAAAAATCGAGCCTATGTTGGCTTCATGCACGCTGGTCAGCACGCCTTCGGTCAGGCAGCGGGCGGTTTCCACGGCTTGGCGGTAGAGCAGCCGGTCTTTGATCTCGCGCAGGTCCCAAGCGTGGTCAGGTCTGCCAAACTGGGCCTGCAGCCCTGGCCACAAATGCTTGGGCTGGCCTGCTGGGTAGTCGTAAAAACCTGCGCCTGCGGCGCGGCCGCCCCGGCCGGCTTGCACCATTTTTTCTACCAGTATCTCGCCGGGCGTGGGGGTGTAGGTGTGGCCTTGGGCTGCCAAGTCGGCACGGGTTTGCTCAAGCACATGCACGGCCAGGGTGAGCGAGGTTTCGTCGATGACGGCCAGCGGCCCCACCGGCATGCCCGCTTGAACGGCGGCGTTTTCAATGACAGCCGCCGGGATGCCTTCGCCCAGCATGGCCGCGCCCTCCATCACATAGGTGCCAAAGGTGCGGCTGGTGAAAAAGCCGCGCGAGTCGTTCACCACAATGGGCAGCTTGCCCAAGGCCTGCACATAGTCCATGGCGCGGGCCACGGTGCTCTCGCTGGTCTGCGGGCCACGGATGATCTCGACCAGCTGCATTTTGTCCACCGGGCTGAAAAAGTGAATGCCAATGAACTGCTCGGGTCGGCCGCTGGCCTGCGCCAGCCCACCTATGGGCAAGGTGGAGGTGTTGGACGCCATGATGGCGCCGGGCGCCAGCTGGGCCTCGGCCTCTTTCGTGACGCGCGCCTTGAGCGCGCGCTGCTCGAACACTGCTTCGATCACCAGCTCGCAGCCTTGCAACTGGGCCATGCGGTCGGTGGCGGTGATGCGGGCCAGCAGCTCGGCCTGTTGCTCGGCCGTCATGCGGCCTTTGTCCACGCGCTGCTGCGAGAGCTTGTGGCTGTAGGCCTTGCCGGCTTCGGCCCGGGCGAGGTCTGTGTCGACCAGCACGGTGGCCATGCCGCGGCTGGCTTGCGCCCAGGCGATGCCCGCGCCCATCATGCCGGCGCCCACCACGCCCACCTTTTGTGGTTTGAAACGCGGCACGTCTTGGGGGCGGGCCGCGCCGCTTTTGACGGCGTTCAGGTTGAAGAAAAAGGTGTTGATCATGGTCTGCGCCTGTCCCGTGGTCATGAGCTGGGCCAGGTGCCTGCTTTCGATGCGCAAGGCGGTGTCCATGTCCACCAAGCTGCCCTCGACCATGCAGGCCAAAATCGCCTCGGGCGCGGGCAAGAGGCCGCGTGTTTTTTTCTTGAGCATGGCGGGCGCCACTGCCAGCGCGCTGGCGATTTTGGGGCTGCGCGCATCGCCGCCGGGAATGCGCCAGCCTTTGGCGTCCCAAGGGTGCTGGCTGTGCGGGTGGGCGGCGATCCAGGCCACAGCCTGTGGCTGCAGGTCGGCGGCCGTGGCCACCAGCTCATGCACCAGGCCCATCTCAGCCGCTTGCCGGGGGCTGAACAGCTTGCCCTCCAGCAGGAAGGGTTGGGCGGCCAGCAGGCCCAGGTGGCGCACCATTTTGGTCACGCCGCTGGCCCCGGGCAAGAGGCCCAGCGTCACCTCAGGCAGGCCCAGCTGGGTGCGTGGCTGGTCCACGGCAATGCGGTGGTGGCCTATGAGTGCCACCTCCCAGCCGCCGCCCAGGGCCGAGCCGTCCAGGCAGCTGACCACCGGGATGCCCAGCGTTTCCAGCGTGCGAAAGTTCTTTTTCATGCGCTCAACCTCGGCGTACACCTGAGGTGCATCGGCCGGGGTGAGGCGCATCACGGCCTTGAGGTCGGCGCCTGCAAAAAACGTGCTCTTGGCCGAGGCCAAAATCAGCCCGCGCAGCTGCGCCCGGTCGGCCAGCACGCGGGCGGTGGCCTCGCTCAAATCGCTTTGCCACTGCAGGCACATGGTGTTGACGGGGGAGTCAGGCTCGTCAAAGGTGAGGGTGGCAATGCCGTCTTCGACCGTGTAGCGAATCGTCTTCATGTCAAACCCTCTCCACAATGGTGGCAATGCCCATGCCGCCGCCCACGCACAGCGTGGCCAGGCCGTAGCGCAGTTGCCGGCGGTGCAGCTCGTCAATCAGCGTTCCCAAAATCATGGCACCTGTGGCGCCCAGGGGGTGGCCCAGGGCAATCGCGCCGCCGTTGACGTTGACCTTGTCGTGAGGCACTTGCATTTCTTTCATGAAGCGCATGGGCACAGCGGCAAAAGCCTCGTTGACCTCAAACAAATCGATGTCTTCCACGCTAAGGCCGGCTTTGGCCAAGGCCTTGCGCGCCGCCGGCATGGGGCCTGTGAGCATGATGGTGGGGTCGTCGCCGCTGAGCGCCGTGGCCAACACGCGGGCGCGGGGCACCAGGCCGTGCGTGCGGCCCGCCGCTTCAGAGCCCACCAGCACGGCGGCTGCACCATCGACAATGCCCGAGGAGTTGCCCGCGTGGTGCACATGTGCAATGCGCTCGACCTGCGGGTAGCGCTGCAGCGCCACCTCGTCAAAGCCCAGCTCGCCCAGCTGCGCAAAGGAGGGCTTGAGCGCGGCCAGCGTGGCCAGCGTGGTCTGCGGTTTGATGAATTCGTCCTCGCCCAAAATCACTTGGCCCAGCGCGTCAGTCACCGGCATCACCGAGCCGGCAAACCAGCCTTGGGCGCGGGCGTGGGCGGCTCGGCGCTGGCTTTCCACGGCGTAGGCGTCCACATCGCTGCGGCTGAAACCGGCGAGCGTGGCAATCAGGTCTGCGCCTATGCCTTGGGGCACAAAGAGCGTGGCGCTGTTGGTTTCGGGGTCTTGCGCCCAGGCGCCGCCGTCGCTGCCTATGGGCACGCGGCTCATGCATTCCACGCCGCCGGCCACCACCAGGTCTTCCCAGCCCGAGCGCACTTTTTGCGCGGCCAGGTTGACCGCTTCCAGGCCCGAGGCGCAAAAGCGGTTGACCTGCACGCCCGAAGCGCGCACGTCCCAGCCGGCTTTGAGCGCGGCCACCTTGGGCAGCACCGCGCCTTGCTCGCCCACCGGAGAGACCACGCCCATGACGATGTCGTCCACCGCGGCGGTGTCAAAGCCGCTGCGCTGCTGCAGCGTTTGCAGCAAACCGGCCAGCAGGTTCACGGGCTTGACCTCGTGCAGCCGCCCGTCGGCCTTGCCTTTGCCGCGCGGGGTGCGGATGGCGTCGTAAATAAAAGCTTGGCTCATGAGGGTCTCCTGGACTGTCGCCGCACAAGCGGCCGGGCGAGTCTAGACAAGCACGGGCTCTAGAGACCATTGGCGTAAACACGCTTGCCCGGGCGCGTGGCTTGGCGGTCAATTGGTTTGTCTTTATTTTTTGAGCCCGCCCATGATTGCCCGCACCTTGTTTTCTGCCGAACACGAGCAGTTTCGCGATGCTTTTCGCCGTTTTTTGGACAAACACGCCGCCCCCCACCATGCCGCCTGGGAAGAGGCCGGCCATGTGGACCGCGCGCTGTGGAGCCAAGCCGGCCGCGATGGTTTTTTGTGCATGACGCTGCCCGAGGCCCAGGGCGGCAGTGGCGCCGACAAGCTGTACGCGGTGGTGCAAATGGAAGAGGTGGCGCGCGCCGGTTTCACCGGCATTGGCTTTGGCCTGCACAGCGAGATCGTCGCGCCCTACCTGGCGCATTACGGCACGCCCGAGCAGCAGGCGCGTTACTTGCCCCGGCTGGCCTCGGGCGAGATGGTGGGCGCCATTGCCATGACCGAGCCCTCGGCGGGCAGTGACTTGCAAGGCATTCGCAGCACCGCGCTCAAAGACGGGGAGGGCGAGGGCGCACATTACGTGCTCCAGGGCAGCAAGACCTTCATCACCAACGGCTGGCATGCCGACCTGGTGATTGTGGTGGCCAAGACCGACCCGGCGCGCGGCGCCAAGGGCACAAGTTTGTTTTTGGTCGAGCGCGGCATGCCCGGCTTTTCCAAGGGGCAGCCGCTCAAGAAAATGGGCATGAAGGCGCAAGACACCGCCGAGCTGTTTTTTGACGGCGTGCGGCTTTCGCCCGAGCAACTGCTGGGCGGGCGTGACCAAGAAAACCGAGGCTTTGTCATGCTCATGGAGCAGCTGCCCTGGGAGCGCCTGCAAATTGCCATCACCGCCGTGGCCGCCAGCGAAGCCGCGCTGGCGTGGACGGTGGCGCATGTGCAGCAACGCCAAGCCTTTGGCCAGGCTGTGGCGCAGTTTCAAAACACCCGCTTTAAGCTGGCCGAATTGCAAACCCAGGTGCAAGTGGCCCGCGTGTTTGTGGACCGCTGTACAGAGCTCATGCTGAAAGGCGAGCTGGACACCGCCACCGCCAGCATGGCCAAGTACTGGACCACCGACCTGCAGTGCCAGGTGATGGACGAATGCGTGCAGCTGTTTGGCGGTTACGGCTACATGTGGGACTACCCCATCACCCGGGCTTACGCCGACGCCCGCGTGCAGCGCATTTACGGCGGTACCAATGAGATCATGAAAGAGGTGATCTCGCGGGGCATGGGTTTGGGCGGGCGTTGAAGCCCCCTGTAGAGCCGGCCTGCCGGCGATTTTTTGCTTTGAGACCTCAAGCCGTCTGCGACTGCAGCGCCGCCATTTTTTGCTCCCAGCCCCAGGCGTGCGCCACGATGGTGTCCAGGCTGGCGTAGCGGGGCTGCCAGCCCAGGCGCTGGCGGGCCAGTGTGGCATCGGCCACCAGCCGGGCGGGGTCGCCTGGGCGTCGTGGACCTTCGACCACGGGGATGGGCCGGCCCGTCACGCGCTGCGCTGTCTCTATGACCTCCTGCACCGAAAACCCCAGCCCATTGCCCAGGTTGTAGGCCTGTGAGGGCCCGCCCGAACACAGGCTTTGCAGCGCCAGCCAGTGCGCCTCGCACAGGTCGCTGACGTGGATGTAGTCGCGTATGCAGGTGCCGTCGGGGGTATCGTAGTCGCGGCCGTACACGGCAATGTGCGGCCTGCGACCCGAAGCCGCTTGCAGCACCAGGGGAATCAAATGGGTTTCAGGCAGGTGGCGCTCGCCCAATTCGCCCTCGGGGTCGGCCCCGGCGGCGTTGAAGTAGCGCAGGCTCACCGATTGGAGGCCGTAGGCCCGGTCGTAGTCAGCCAGCACCTGCTCGACCATGAGCTTGCTGCGCCCGTAGGGGTTGATGGGCTGCTGGGGGTGGGCTTCGTCGATGGGGCTGTACTGCGGCTCGCCAAAGGTGGCGGCGGTGGACGAAAACACAAAGCGCTGCACCCCGTGGGCGCGCATCACGTCCAGCAGTTGCAAGGTGTTGAGCAGGTTGTTTTGGTAGTAGCGCGCGGGCTCCACCATGGATTCGCCCACTTGGATGAAGGAGGCGAAATGCATCACGGCGTCAAAGCGGCCACGTTGCACCAAGGCCTCAAGCAGACCCCGGTCGGCCAGGTCGCCCTCAACGAGCTCGCCCCAGCGCACGGCATCGGCGTAGCCGCCTGAGAGGTTGTCCAGGGTGGTGAGCTCGCAGCCGGCCTGGTGCAGGCACTTGAGCATGTGGGAGCCTATGTAGCCGGCACCGCCCACCACGAGAACGCGCAAAGATGAAGCTTGGACCATGGCGCTATTGTGCCGCCCGCTGCCTGCAAGGGCCAGCGTGCTGGGGGTCTGGAGACCGTAGGACGGCGCCTTTGAGGCGCGGCGCCACGCCCGCTCAGCGCTTGGCGTACTGGGTGCTGCCGAACATCACTTCGCGGGCTTTGTCGTCGGTGATGGGTTTGCGCAGGTGGGCCAACACTTCAATGCCGCGCTGCACGGCGGGGCGGGCAGCGAGTTTGTTGAACCAGGCTTGCAGGTGCGGGTAGTCTGCCAGCTCCATGCCTTGGTTTTTCCAGTTGCGAAGCCACGGGAAAATGGCCATGTCGGCGATGGTGTACTGGTGGCAGGCGATGAATTTGCTGGTGGCCAAGCGCTTGTCGATGACGCCGTAAATCCGCTTGGCCTCGTTGGTGTAGCGGTTGATGGCGTAGTCGATTTTTTCAGGCGCGTACTGCCTGAAGTGGTGGTTTTGGCCCAGCATGGGGCCAACCCCGCCCATTTGGAACATCAGCCACTCCAGGGTCTGGAATTTGTGGCGATCGCTTTGGGGCATGAACTTGCCGTATTTGCTGGCCAGGTAAATCATCATGGCGCCCGATTCAAACATCGACATGGGTTTGCCATCTGGGCCGTGGGGGTCCACCAAGGCGGGGATTTTGTTGTTGGGGCTGATGGCCAAAAACTCGGGTTTGAACTGGTCGCCCTGCCCGATGTTCACCGCAATCGCTTGCCAGTCGCGGCCCTCACGCAGGCCGCACTCCTCCAGCATGATGTGGATTTTGTGGCCGTTGGGGGTGGGCCAGGTGTAGACCTTGAGCATGGGGGCAGGGTGGTGAAAGTTCAACAATGCGAGCGTGGAGTGCTTCTTGAGCAGATCAAGAGCCGCGCGTGATGGGCATCTCCACCTCTTTGCGCAGCCCCAGGTGGCGGGCCAGTTCGAGCTTGGCAATGGAGGCGCGGTGCACCTCGTCCGGGCCGTCGGCAAAGCGCAGGGCGCGCTGCCACACGTAGGCATAAGCGAGCGGAAAGTCGTCGGACATGCCGCCGCCGCCATGGGCTTGTATGGCCCAGTCAATGACCTTGGCCGCCATGTTGGGGGCGACCACTTTGATCATGGCGATTTCGGCCTTGGCCACCTTGTTGCCCACGGTGTCCATCATGAAGGCGGCCTTGAGTGTGAGCAGGCGGGCTTGGTCGATCATGCAGCGCGACTCGGCAATGCGCTCGTGCCACACCGACTGGGCCGACACGGGCTTGCCAAAGGCCACACGCGAGTTCAGGCGCTTGCACATGAGCTCCAGCGCGCGCTCGGCAATGCCAATGCTGCGCATGCAGTGGTGAATGCGGCCGGGGCCAAGCCGGCCTTGGGCGATTTCAAAGCCGCGGCCCTCGCCCAGCATGATGTTGGAGACGGGCACGCGCACGTTCTCCAGCAGCACTTCCATGTGGCCGTGGGGGGCGTCGTCGTAGCCAAAAATCGGCAGGTGGCGCAAGATGGTGATGCCCGGTGTGTTGGCGGGCACCAAGACCATGGATTGCTGCGAGTGCCGGGGAGCGTCGGCGTCGGTCTTGCCCATGACGATGAAGATGGCGCAGCGCGGATCGCCCACGCCCGAGGACCACCACTTGCGGCCATTGATGACGTAGTGATCGCCCTCGCGGCGGATTTCGCACTGGATGTTGGTGGCGTCTGAGGAGGCCACGGCCGGCTCTGTCATGAGAAAGGCCGAGCGGATCTCGCCGCGCAGCAGCGGTTCTAGCCACTGCTTTTTGTGCTCTTCGCTGGCGTAGCGCTCCAGCGTTTCCATGTTGCCGGTGTCAGGCGCGCTGCAGTTGAAGACCTCGGGCGCCCAGCTGACGCGGCCCATGATCTCGCACAAAGGGGCGTACTCCAGGTTGGACAGGCCTTCTGGCGCGCGCGCTGAATGCGGCAAAAACAGGTTCCACAGACCGGCCTGTCTGGCCAAGGGCTTGAGGTTTTCAATCAGCTGCAGCGGCACCCAGGCGTTGCCCTTGGCGCGGTTTTCGGCAATTTCCTCCAAAAAGCGCGCCTCGTTGGGGTAAATGTGGCTGTCCATAAAGGCCAGCAGGCGCGCTTGCAGGTCTTGGACCTTGGGGGTGTAGTCGAAGTTCATGGGCTGTCTTTCAAAAAAATAGGGGGTCCAAAAATCAGGCGCTGGCCTGGGCGTGCTGTGCGCGTTGGGCAAACTGCCAGGCCAGCTCGGCCAGGGGGCGGGCGCCCGCGCCCGAGGCTTTGGCCTGGTCGCTCGAAGCTGTGCCCTGCTCGGCGCGTTTGGCAATGCCTTGCAAAATAGCTGCCAGCCTGAAGAGGTTGTAGGCCAGGTAAAAGTTCCAGTCCGCCGCACTGGGCGCCGTCATGCCCATGCGCTCGCAGTAGCGCGCCAGGTACTCGGCCTCGCTGGGAATGCCCAGCGCCGCAATGTCCAGCCCGCCAATGCCGCGAAAGGCGCCGGGCTCGATGTGCCAAGACATGCAGTGGTAGGCAAAGTCGGCCATGGGGTGGCCCAGGGTGGAGAGTTCCCAGTCCAGCACGGCCAGCACACGCGGCTCGGTGGGGTGGAACATGAGGTTGTCCATGCGAAAGTCGCCGTGCACGATGGCTGTCAAGCCATCTTGGCGAGCAGCGGCTGGCAAATTCAAGGGCAGCCAGGCAATCAGCTGGTCCATCTCTGCAATGGGCGTGGTGATGGAGGCCTGGTACTGCCGGCTCCAGCGGCCAATTTGACGCTCAAAGTAGTTTCCAGGCCGGCCGTAGTCGCCCAAACCCAGCGCCGCATAGTCCACCCGGTGCAGGGCGGCGATGACGCGGTTCATCTCGTCGT
>CANHKH010000100.1 GCA_947460165.1 Comamonadaceae bacterium | reverse complement strand
GGCGACCGCTTCATTGAGATCTGGAACAACGTGTTCATGCAGTTCAACATGGCCGAAGACGGCTCTGTCTCGCCGCTGCCCGCGCCCTGCGTGGACACCGGCATGGGCTTGGAGCGCCTGGCCGCCATCTTGCAGCATGTGCACAGCAACTACGAGATCGACATCTTTGACGCATTGATCAAGGCCGCCGCCCGCGAGACCGGCGAGAAAGACCTCAGCCACAAGAGCTTGCGCGTGATTGCCGACCACATTCGCGCCACCGCGTTTTTGGTCAGCGACGGCGTGCTGCCCAGCAACGAGGGCCGGGGCTATGTGCAGCGCCGCATCGTGCGCCGCGCCATCCGCCACGGCTACAAGCTGGGCCAGAAAAAGCCTTTTTTCCACAAGCTGGTGGCCGACCTGGTGCTGCTCATGGGCGATGCTTATCCGCGCTTGCAAGCGCAGGGCGAGCGCATCACCGAGATATTGAAGACCGAAGAAGAGCGCTTTTTTGAAACGCTGGCCAACGGCATGGAGATTTTGGACGCCGCGCTGGCTGGCGATGCCAAAGAGCTGCCTGGCGAGGTGGCCTTCAAGCTGCACGACACCTACGGCTTTCCGCTGGATTTGACCAAAGACGTGTGCCGCGAGCGCGAGGTGGGCGTGGACGAGGCAGGCTTTGCCGCCGCCATGGACAGGCAAAAATCCCAGGCCCGCGCGGCCGGCAAGTTCAAGATGGACCGCGCGCTGGAGTACGCAGGCGCCGGCCACGCCTTCACCGGCTACGAGCGCCTGCAAGAATCCGCCCAGGTGGTGGCGCTCTACCACGAGGGCCTGGCCGTGCAGCAGCTCCAAGCGGGCGAGCAGGGTGTGGTGGTCTTGTCGAGCACGCCCTTTTATGCCGAGTCTGGCGGTCAGGTGGGCGACCAGGGTCAGCTGAGTTCGGGCACCCATGTGTTTGCGGTGGACGACACGCTCAAGATCAAGGCCGACGTGTTTGGCCACCACGGCAGGGTCAGCCACGGCACGCTCAAGGTGGGCGACAGTGTGACTGCCCAGGTGGACGCCGCGCGCCGCCACGCCACCGTGCGCAACCACAGCGCCACCCACCTCATGCACAAGGCCTTGCGCGAGGTGCTGGGCACGCATGTGCAGCAAAAAGGCTCTTTGGTGAACGACGAGCGCACACGCTTTGACTTTGCGCACAACGCTCCGGTCACTGACGCGCAAATTCGCCAGATTGAAACCCTGGTCAACGCCGAAATTTTGGCCAACGACGCGGCCCAGGCCGCCGTCATGGACCTGGAGTCCGCGCAAAAAACCGGCGCCATGATGCTCTTTGGTGAAAAGTACGGCGAGACCGTGCGCGTGCTCTCCATTGGCAGCAGCAAAGAGCTGTGCGGCGGCACGCATGTGGGCCGCACCGGTGATATTGGCCTGTTCAAGGTCGTGGCCGAAAGCGGCGTGGCTGCGGGCGTGCGCCGCATTGAAGCCGTCACCGGAGGCCACGCGCTGGCCTACTTGCAGAGCCTGGAAGCGGCGGTGCACAGCACTGCCGCCTCGCTCAAGGCCAACCCGGCAGAGCTGGAGCAGCGCGTGGCCCAAATGCTTGAACAGATGCGCAGCCTTGAAAAAGAAGTGGCGGCCCTCAAAGGCAAGCTCGCCTCGGCCCAGGGCGACGAGTTGCTCAGCCAGGCGGTGGACGTCAAGGGCCTGAAGGTGCTGGCCGCATTGCTGGTGGGGGCCGACGCCAAAGCCCTGCGCGAGACCATGGACAAGCTCAAGGACAAGCTCAAGACAGCGGCCATCGTGCTGGCCGCGGTGGACGGCGACAAGGTGCAAATTGCCGCCGGCGTCACGGCCGACAGCGTGGGCCGGCTCAAAGCCGGCGAGCTGGTCAACTTTGTGGCCCAACAGGTGGGCGGCAAAGGCGGTGGCAAACCCGACATGGCCATGGCCGGGGGCACCGACCCCAGCCGCCTGGGCCAGGCGCTGCAGTCAGTGCAGGGCTGGGTGAACGAGCGGATTTGAGTTCAGTCCAGCGCCAACGCAAAGAGCTGGCTCAAAAAAGTGAATGCCCAGGCGAGAAAAAGCGCGCTTGCGCTGGGTCTTGACCTCACGCTCGATGTGTAGGCGCCGGCTTGCTGACGATGGCTGGCCGTCACCGCCTCAGCGCTGCGGCGCACTGGCCTTGAAGTCGTCTGCCGCGGGCAATGAAATCTCAAACACCGCGCCTGCCCCCGGCTTGCTGCGCGCAGTAATCACCCCGTGGTGGGCTTGCACCACGCTTTTGGCAATGGCCAGGCCCAGGCCCGTGCCCTTGGATTTGCCGTGGGTCACAAAGGGCTCGAACAAGCGGCTCATGAGCTCGTCGGAAATGCCCACCCCGGTGTCGCTGACCTGAAACACCACCCGCCCCGCCGCGTCTTGCTGCACCGTCAAGCGCAAGATGCCGCCTTGCGGCATGGCATCGACGGCGTTTTTCACCAAATTGAGCAGCACCCGCGCGAAGCGGCCCGCATCGACCATGATCTCGACCCGGCAGTCGTCCTCGCGGACCAAATGCACTTGGGGACCCAACGCACCGCGCAGTTCGTCGTCAATTTCAGCCAGCACGGCGTTGGCCGGCAGCCGTTCAAACTGCAAGCTGCTTTCGCCGCGGGCAAAGTCCAGCAGCTCTTGCGTCATGTCCAGCATTTTGTCGACGGCCTTGTTGATCAGGCCCACAAAGTCATCGATGTCGGGGTCATTGGAGCGCGAGCGAATCAGGTCGGCACACGACAAGATGACGGTCATGGGGCTTTTGATGTCGTGGATGATGGAGTTGGCCATGGTGCCCACCGTGCTCAGCCGCTCCGAGCGCATCAGCTCGCTGACAAAGGTGCTGTTGACGCTGCGCAGACGCTGCACCACGGAGCGCAAAAAGTTCATGTGCAAGCTGCTGGGCGCGCGCGCCAAGATGCGCTCAAAAATCTCACGGTCCACACGGGCCAGCACCGTGGGCTGGCCGGTGGCGGTGGCCTGGGCGCTGCGCGGCTGGCCGTCAACCAAGGCCATTTCGCCGAAAAAATGGCCGGCCTGGATAAAGCCCAGTGTTTCTTGCTGAGCGCCTCGCCCGGTCTTGGAGATGCGCACACTGCCTTTGCACAAGAGGTAGAGGCAGTCACCTGCGTCGCCCTCATTGAAGATGCGCTCGCCCTCGTCAAAACGCAGCAGCGCCATTTGCGCGCCAAACTCGCTCACCAGTTCAGCGGGCAAGCCTTCAAACAAACGGTTGCCGCTGAAAAAGTGGTCCTCGGTGGGGCCGGTGTAGGTCGTGACCATGCGTTCAGGCGGTGGCCAAGACAGCTCCGAGTGGGGCATGGCTTGGGACAAAGGCAGGAATGCGGGGTGGCAATTCAGAGGTGGCGGGCCAGCTAGACATTGGTATTCATCAAGTCATCTTAAAGTGTCTATAAGTATGTCATGAACTGGGCCGTGTTGGGGCTCACCCAGCGGGCCGGAGGGCCATCCATCACGCCGGCCTGTGCCTGCAAGCGGCGCGGCGAAAAGGGCCTGGACTGCGCAGGTCTTGGCCTCTTCAAGATGAAGGCGTCAGATGCGGTTGGTCATCCAGGCTTGGTGCGCCCCTGGCCTGGACCCTGAGCCTATTGCGCTCAGATGGCCGCGATCACCTGAATCTCCACCATCAAGCCAGGGTCGGCCAGGTGGACCACTTCCACCATGGTGCTGGTGGGCAGGTTGGTTTTGCAAAACTCTTCGCGGGCGGTCACGATCTGGCGGAACTCGCGGATGTCGGTGGTGTACACCGTGGTCCAGACAATGTCTGAGAGGCTGCCGCCCGCCGCTTTCAGGCAGGTTTCAATGTTGCGAAAGCACTGGCGGGTTTGCTCGAGCATGCTGCCTGCGCCCACTTGCTGGCCTTCGCTGTCGCGAGACACTTGGCCCGACACAAAGATCATGCTTTTGGGTTGATCGACACGCACAAAGTGGTTGTACACCGTGGCGCGCACGTTTTTAAGGCCGTCGGGGTTGCCGCGGGTGATGGGCATAGGGAATCCTTGAATCAGTCGGAAGAAATGTTGGCAGATTGGATGATGGATGACCAACGCTTTTGGTCGTCCAAGGCCGCTGCGGCAAATTGCTCTGGCCGGTTGCCTATGGGCTCGTAGCCCATTTGCAGCAGGCGCTCGCGCACATCGGCCTGGGCCAAGATTTTGATGACTTCGGTGGCCACGCGGTCCACCACCGGTTTGGGTGTGCCTGCTGGGAACAGCAAAGACTGCCAGTTCAGGGCCTCGTAGTCGCGCAGGCCCAAGGCCTCATTGACGGTGGGCACATCGGGCAAGGCGGGCGAGCGGCGCCGGCCTGTCACGGCCAGAGCCCGCACTTTCTCAGACTTGATTTGCGGCAGCGCCCCCTGCATGCCCGAGATCATGGCTGGAATCCGGCCACCCACCAAGTCGGTGAAGGCCGGCGGGCCGCCTTTGTAAGGCACATGGTTGAGCTGTATGGAGGTCATGCGCGCCAGCATCTCGCCGGCCAGGTGCTGCATGCTGCCCACGCCCGAGGAGGCGTAGTCCACGCGCCCCGGGTTGGCCCGTGCTTGCGCCACCAAGTCGGCCAGGGTTTTGCCCGTGAAAGACGGCCCCACCACCAGCACGTTGTGAGAGGCTGTGAGCTGCGTGATGGTGGCAAAGTCGCTCACCCCGTCAAAAGGCCGGCGTTTGCTGACCAGGGGCGCGGTGATGGTGTCAATGGCGCCCAGCAGCATGGTGTAGCCATCGGGTGCGGCGGTTTTCACCATTTCTGCGCCCAACATGCCTGCGGCGCCCGGCTTGTTGTCCACCACCACCTGCTGGCCCAGCGCGGCGGAGAGTTTGTCTGCCACATAGCGGGCAATGGTGTCCGAGCCGCCGCCGGCTGCCTGCGGCACCACCAGCCGAATGGCTTTGCTCGGAAAGGTTTGGGCCCAGGCTGGCCACCCAGCCAGCCCGAGCAGGCCGGCCGCACCCGAGCCCAAGAGCAGTTTTCTTCTGGAGGTCTGAGCCATTTTTGGTGCTTTCTGGTGGATGAATCAACAACGCTGGCGAACGCTGCATTCGCATTTATTCATAGGGTACTAAGAAAGCCGCTTGGCCGCCCTAGTGAAAGCCCGTGGAGCATCCTTCGGCTCAAGCTCAGGTTCAGCCTCGCATGCCCGCACAAACCAGCCGCGCGGCCGCCAGGTCCCAGCCGGCCCAGCCGCAGCTTTTGAAAAACACCGGGCCTGTGGCGGCGCCCAGCTTGGGTTGATCAATCATGTCGGCCAGCGTGGGCAGGGTGGTCACGTCAATGCCCGCTTGCAGCAAGTCGCCAGCCTCGTGGTCGGCGTCGCGGGTGTCCACCACCAACTGGCCTGTGGCCTGCAGGTGCTGGCACACCTGGGGCGCCCACTCCACCATGCGCGGCGTGAACGCACCCACCGCCGCCACAAAAGCGTCAGTGCGCGGCCGGGCGCTGAGCACCACGCCTTGCGCCGGCGTGCAGCTCACCACCAACGGGCAGTCGGCCAGCGCGGCGTTGGCGTCGGCCACCACCTCAGCGTGCATGCCCAGCGTGCGCGCATGCGCCACCAAGGCTTGGGCGCTTTCAGGCGTGCGCGAGGCAACCATCACCTCTTGCACGCCCAGCCCCTCATGAAAGGCCTCCAAGTGGGCGCGTCCCTGCACGCCCGCGCCCACAATGAGCAGCGGCCCACGGGCTTGGGGTGCCAGGCGCTGGGCCGCCAGCAGCGACACCGCCGCCGTGCGCCGCGCCGTCACGGTGGGGCCGTCGAGCACGGCCAAGCGCTGGCCGCGGCGCGCATCAAACACCACGATGTCGCCCTGAATGGTGGGCAGGCCCAGCGCCGCGTTGCCCGCCACAAAGGTGATGAGCTTGGTGATGGCCAGCTGCGCGTCCAGGGCGGGCATCACGAACAGGCTGCCGCCGCCGGGCAGCGGCTGCACCAGCCGGGGTGGCACCACCACGCTGGGGTCGTGCAGCAAGGCTTCAATCTCGCGGGCCAAGGCGGGGTAGGGCAGGGCGGCGGCGGTGGCTTGCGGGCTGAGAAGGAGGGGGGTGCTCATGCGCGGCAGTGTAGGGCGGGGCCCTTTGGTGCGCCGGGCTAGATGCACGCCCCAGCCCACAGCTGGCCCGGCTTCAAGGCCAATGGAGTCTGAGCCTGCTTTCAAAGTGTCTGGCCTGGCCAGTCACCGGGTCGGTGAAGGCCAGGTGCTTGGCCAGCAACTGCAAAGGCGTTTGAAAGTTTTCCAGCTCCTGCGGCGCGCGCTGCACCATGGGGTAGAACTGGTCGCCCTCGATAGGCAGGCCCAAGGCGTTCATGTGCACGCGCAGTTGGTGGCGTTTGCCGCTCAGGGGTTCGAGCTCGTAGAGCGCCCGTGTCTGTTTGACCTCCAGCAGCCCTATGCGCGTGTGGCTGTTGGCTTCGCCTGGGGCTTCGCGCATGCGAAAAAATTGCGCTTCGTCTTCCACGATGCGGCTTTGCCGCACCAGCGGGAATGGCAAGGCCTGGTCCATCGCCTGGGGTGCGGCTGCCACGGCCTGGTAGCACTTGTGAATTTGCCGATCACGGAAGAGTCGCTGGTAGGCGTTGCGCTCGGGCGGGCGCTTGCACAGCACCACCAGGCCCGCCGTTTCACGGTCTATGCGGTGCAGCGGGCTGAGGTCAGCGCAGCCGAGCTGGGCTTTGAGGCGCACCAGCAAGGTCTCGCGCACAAAGCGCCCGCCTGGCGTGACAGGCAAAAAATGCGGCTTGTCGGCCACCACCAGGTGAGCGTCTTCAAACAGCACCTGGGCTTCAAAGGGAATGCGGTCTTCGTGCGGCAGATCGCGCCAGTAGTACACGCGCGCGCCGTGGGCGTAAGGCGCTGTGGGCGCCAGTGGCTGGCCCAGCTCGTTGACCACCGTGCCTGCGGCCATGCGTTCGGTCCATTCGGCGCGGCTGACCTTGGGCAGGCGCTCGGCCAGGTGGTCCAGCACGGTGGGCCAGGGGCTGTGCTTCAGGCGCGGCAGGGCCACACAGCTGGGCGACAGGCCCTCGCGCATGGCGATCAAGGCGTTTTTGGGCCGGTGCGCCATGCGGGGAACTCAGAGGCGCTGAAACACCAGGTCCCACACGCCGTGGCCCAACTTCAACCCCCGGTTTTCAAACTTGGTCAGCGGCCGGTAGTCGGGCTTGAGGGCGTAGCCCTGGGCGGTGTTTTTGATCAAGGGCTCGGCCGACAGCACGCCCAGGATTTGTTCGGCATAGGGCGCCCAGTCGGTGGCCAGATGCAAGTAGCCGCCGGGCTTGATGTGGCGCACCAAGGAGGCTACAAAAGCCGGCTGGATCAAGCGGCGCTTGTGGTGGCGTGACTTGTGCCAAGGGTCGGGGAAAAAAATGTGCACGCCGTCCAGGCTGCTGGCGCCCAGCATGTGCTGCAACACCTCGACCGCGTCGTGCTGGACGATGCGGATGTTGCCAATGCCCTCTTCACCACAGCGCTTGAGCAGCGAGCCCACGCCGGGGGCGTGCACCTCGCAGCACAAAAAATTGTCCCCAGGCCGGGTCTGCGCAATCTGGGCCGTGGCGTCGCCCATGCCAAAACCAATTTCCAAAATCAGCGGGGCGTCCCGGCCAAAGGCCTGGGCCGCGTCCAAAAGTGTGGGCTGAAAAGGCAGCAACAGGCGCGGCCCCACCTCGCCAAAGGCCCGCGCCTGGCCAGGCCCCATGCGGCCGGCCCGCAGCACAAAGGTTTTGATGGGGCGGTGCGTGGCGGGGCTGGCGTCAGGGGCGATGGGGGCTTGCTCGTCGGGGCGGGTCATGCGGTGGCTTTGGAGGTGAAGGGATGATTATCGCGGTGGGCCACATGCGAACAGCATGGCGTGCTAATCTTGTTTTGATGGACTTAACGAGCCGGAGATGCCCATGAGCACCCTGACGATTCAATTGGATTCGGCACTGGACACCGCCTTGACGCGCTTGGCCGCAGAGGCGCAGCGCAGCAAGGGCGATTGGGTATGTGACATGTTGCGCAAAGAGGCCGCACGCGCGGAGTTGCGACACAGCCGGGAGTTGCTCAAGCCCTACGCCGAACATGCAGGATGGCTCAGCGATGAAGACGTGTTTCGTCAGGTGCCGTGAAGGTCTTTGTAGACACCAACGTCTGGCTGTCAGGCCGGTTTCGCCCAGGGCTTTGTGCAGAACTGCTCGATGCTATGTTGGAGGCCGATGCACAACTGTTGCTGTGCGAGCGAGTGTTGGCTGAGTTTGAGCGAATTGCCCGCACCAAGTTGGCCGTGCCCCCCGATTTGTTGGCACGCGCTGTGTGGTTTTTTCAGCAATACGCAGAGGTTTTGCCGCAAGCAAAAGAGCCTGTCCCGTCCGTGCCAGACCCGGATGCGTGGATTGTGGCGGCAGCCCTTGCGGCAAGGGCTGACTGGTTTGTGACGGGAGACAAACTCTTGCTCGAATGGCTGCCGCCTGTGGAGCTGAGCATGCTGAGCCCGCGCAGCGCGTTTGACCGTTTGCGCAGCACGGCATAAGGGGTGCGCCAGCCGCAGGTCGTCCATGCTCAAGTCCGGCCCAGCGCCCCGAAACTTCCCTGCCTGAGCCGCTCAGACCAAGACAGCAAGGCTTTGCTTGGAGGGATTTGCTCTGAAGAGGCAGGCAAACCCAGCACGGCCGCAGTCTGATTCAATGCTTCCAATGCCGCCTCTGGCGTGTGGACATCCAGCGCCTGCGCCCCATTTTGCTTGCTGAGCTTTTCCCCATTCGCTCCTAAGACCAGCGGCGTGTGCAGGTACACCGGCGTGGGCAGGCCCAGGGCGCGTTGCAACTGGATTTGGCGGGCGGTGTTGTCGGCCAGGTCTTGGCCGCGCACCACATGCGTGATGCCTTGGGCCGCATCGTCCACCACCACGGCCAGCTGGTAGGCCCACAGGCCGTCGGCGCGCCTCAGCACAAAGTCACCCACGGCCTGGGCCACGTCTTGCTCCTGATCGCCCAGACAGCGGTCGTGCCAAGCGCTCACGCCAGGCTGGGTGTGAAAGCGCCAGGCGCGTGCGGCTTTGCCTTTGAGACCCTCGCGGCAGGTGCCGGGGTAGACCAGCTCTGCATGTCTTTCTCGCGCTTGGCCTTGCGCGGCCTGGGCGCGGGCAATGTCTTGCCGCGTGCAGCCGCAGGGGTAGGCGCGCCCTTGGGCGATCAGGCGGTCCAGCGCCGCTTGGTAGAGCGCGCTGCGTTGGGACTGGTAGGCCGGCAGCTCGTCGGGGTGGAGGCCGCAGGCCGCGAGCTGGCGCAAGATGGCCTCAGATGCGCCTGGCACGCAGCGCGGGGTGTCCACGTCTTCCATGCGCACCAGCCAGCGC
>CANHKH010000099.1 GCA_947460165.1 Comamonadaceae bacterium | reverse complement strand
TGGTAGTGGCAATGCCCATGGCTTCCAGGCGCGAGAAGATGAAGGGCTTGAACAGCTCCAAAGCCATCAGCTTGGGCAGACCGCACTGGTGCAGCTTGAGCGTGGGGCCGACCACAATGACCGAGCGGCCCGAGTAGTCCACCCGCTTGCCCAGCAAGTTCTGGCGGAAGCGGCCGCTCTTGCCTTTGATCATGTCGGCCAGCGACTTGAGCGCGCGCTTGTTGGCGCCCGTCATGGCCTTGCCACGGCGGCCGTTGTCCAGCAAGGAGTCCACCGCTTCTTGCAGCATGCGCTTTTCGTTGCGGGCAATGATCTCGGGCGCCTTCAACTCCAGCAAACGGCGCAGGCGGCTGTTGCGGTTGATCACGCGGCGGTACAAATCGTTCAGATCGGAGGTGGCAAAGCGGCCGCCGTCCAGGGGCACCAGTGGACGCAGGTCCGGTGGCAACACGGGCAAGACTTCCAGCACCATCCAGCCGGGCTTGATGCCCGACTTTTTGAACGCTTCCATGAGCTTCAAGCGCTTGGCGTTTTTCTTGATCTTGATCTCAGAGCCGGTCAAGTCATTGCGCAGCTTGTCGATCTCGACGTCCAGGTCCAGCGCTTCGAGCAACTCTTTGATGCCTTCGGCGCCCATTTTGGCGACGAACTCATCGCCGTACTCGCGGCGCTTGGCGTCAAAGTCGTCCTCGGTCATGATCGCGAACTTTTTCAGCGGGGTCATGCCGGGGTCGGTCACCACGTAGGCTTCAAAGTACAGCACGCGCTCGATGTCGCGCAGCGTCATGTCCAGCACCAGGCCCAGGCGCGAAGGCAAGGACTTGAGGAACCAGATGTGGGCGCAAGGCGCGGCCAGGTCGATGTGGCCCATGCGCTCGCGGCGCACTTTGGTCTGGGTCACTTCCACGCCGCATTTTTCGCAGATCACGCCGCGGTGCTTGAGGCGCTTGTACTTGCCGCACAGGCATTCGTAGTCTTTGATGGGTCCAAAAATCTTGGCGCAAAACAAGCCGTCGCGCTCGGGCTTGAAGGTGCGGTAGTTGATGGTCTCTGGCTTTTTCACCTCGCCAAAAGACCACGAACGGATCTTTTCGGGCGAGGCCAGGCCGATCTTGATGGCATCAAAGTGCTCATCGGGGGTGAATTGCTTGAACAGGTCGAGTAGCGATTTCATGATTGGGGTTCCCTAGTCGGTTCGTCTCGTTCAGTTGCGCTCGAGTTCAATGTCAATGCCCAAGGAGCGAATCTCCTTGACCAACACATTGAACGATTCCGGCATGCCGGCTGTGATGGCGTGTTCGCCCTTGACGATGGACTCGTACACCTTGGTGCGGCCCTGCACGTCGTCGGACTTGACGGTGAGCATCTCTTGCAGCACGTAGGAGGCGCCATAGGCTTCCAGTGCCCAGACCTCCATCTCGCCAAAACGCTGGCCACCAAACTGGGCCTTGCCGCCCAGCGGCTGCTGGGTGACCAAGCTGTATGGGCCAGTAGAGCGGGCGTGCATCTTGTCGTCCACCAAGTGGTGCAGCTTCAAGAAGTGCATATAGCCCACCGTGGTGGTGCGCTCGAACTGGTCGCCGGTGCGGCCATCGTAGAGCTGGGCTTGCGTGCGGGTGGCGGTCAGGCCTTTGGCCTTGGCCCGGTCGTCGGGGTAGGCCAGTTGCAGCATGTTCATGATGTCGGCCTCGGAGGCGCCGTCGAACACCGGGGTGGCAAACGGAATGCCTTCCTTGAGGTTGCCCGCCATCTCAATCAACTGCTCGTCGCTCAGCTGCGACAGGTCTTCCTGCCGGCCAGTTTGACCGTACACCTGCCCCATGTACTCGCGCAGCTCAGCCACGCGGCTTTCGGCCTGCAGCATGTCGCCTATGCGCTGGCCAATGCCTTTGGCGGCCCAGCCCAGGTGGACTTCAAGCACCTGGCCCACGTTCATGCGCGAAGGCACGCCCAGCGGGTTGAGCACGATGTCGCACGGCGTGCCGTCGGCCATGTAAGGCATGTCTTCCACGGGCACGATCTTGGAGACCACGCCCTTGTTGCCGTGGCGGCCAGCCATCTTGTCGCCAGGCTGCAAGCGGCGCTTGACGGCCAGGTAGACCTTGACCATCTTGAGCACGCCTGCGGGCAACTCGTCGCCTTGGGTGAGCTTTTTGCGCTTTTCTTCAAACGCCAGGTCAAAGCTGTGGCGGGTTTGCTCCATGGAGTTCTTGATGGACTCCAGCTGCGCAGCCACCTCGTCGTCGGCGGGGCGAATGTCAAACCAGTGGTACTTCTCGACATCGGCCAAGTAGGCCTTGTCGATCTTGACACCCTTGGCCAGCTTTTTCGGGCCGCCGTTGGCGAGCTTGCCGTCGAGCAGCTTTTCAATGCGGTCAAAGGCGTCGGCTTCGACAATGCGCAGTTGGTCGTTCAAGTCCAAGCGGAAGCGCTTGAGCTCGTCGTCAATGATTTGCTGGGCGCGCTTGTCGCGCACAATGCCTTCGCGGGTGAAGACCTGCACGTCAATCACGGTGCCCTGCGAGCCCTGGCTCACGCGCAGCGAGGTGTCTTTGACGTCAGAGGCTTTTTCACCAAAGATGGCGCGCAGCAGTTTTTCTTCAGGCGTGAGCGTGGTCTCGCCTTTGGGCGTGACCTTGCCCACCAGCGTGTCGCCGGGCTGCACTTCCGCACCCACGTAAATCACACCCGACTCGTCCAGCCGGTTGAGCTGCTGCTCAGACAGGTTGGGGATGTCGCGGGTGATCTCTTCGGCACCGAGCTTGGTGTCGCGCGCCATCACCACCAGCTCTTCAATGTGGATGGAGGTGTAACGGTCCTCGGCCACCACGCGCTCGGAGATGAGGATGGAGTCCTCAAAGTTGTAGCCGTTCCAAGGCATGAAGGCGATCAGCATGTTCTGGCCGATGGCAATCTCGCCCAGGTCGGTGGAGGCGCCGTCGGCGATCACATCACCCTTTTCCAACTTGTCGCCACGCTTGACGATGGGCCGCTGGTGGATGTTGGTGTTTTGGTTGGAACGCTGGTATTTGATGAGGTTGTAGATGTCCACACCCACCTCGCCGGCCATGGCTTCGGCGTCGTTGACGCGCACCACAATGCGGGTGGCGTCGACGTAGTCCACAATGCCGCCGCGTGTGGCCGTGACCACGGTGCCCGAGTCCACCGCCGCCACGCGTTCAATGCCTGTTCCGACCAAAGGCTTTTCAGGCCGCAGCACTGGCACGGCCTGGCGCGACATGTTGGCGCCCATGAGCGCGCGGTTGGCGTCGTCGTGCTCCAAGAAAGGCACCAGCGAGGCGGCCACCGAGACGATCTGCGCGGGCGAGACGTCCATGTACTGCACACGCTCGGCGCCGCACAAAATCGACTCGCCGTTTTCACGGGCAGACACCAGGTCACCCGTGAGCTTGCCTTCTTTGTCCAAAATCGCATTGGCCTGCGCGATCACGTACTTGCCTTCTTCAATGGCCGAGAGGTAATCGATTTTGTCGGTCACCTTGGCGTCCACCACTTGGCGGTAAGGCGTTTCAATGAAGCCGTACTCGTTCAAGCGGGCGTACAGAGCCAGCGAGTTGATCAGGCCAATGTTGGGGCCCTCAGGCGTTTCAATCGGGCAGACGCGGCCATAGTGCGTGACGTGCACGTCGCGCACTTCGAAGCCTGCGCGCTCGCGGGTCAAACCGCCCGGGCCAAGGGCCGACACACGGCGCTTGTGGGTGATTTCAGCCAGCGGGTTGGTCTGGTCCATGAACTGCGACAGCTGCGAGGCGCCAAAGAATTCTTTGAGCGCGGCCGAGATGGGCTTGGAGTTGATCAGGTCATGCGGCATCAGGGGTTCCTGCTCAGCCTGACCCAAGCGCTCTTTGACCGCTTTTTCAATGCGCGCCAAACCGGTGCGGAACTGATTTTCAGCCAATTCACCCACACAGCGCACGCGGCGGTTGCCCAGGTGGTCGATGTCGTCGACCTGGCCCTTGCCGTTGCGCAGGTCCACCAAGATCTTGACCACAGCCATGATGTCGTCGTTGGTCAGCACCATGGGGCCTGTGGATTCGCCACGACCCACGCGGGCGTTGAACTTCATGCGCCCCACACGCGACAGGTCATAGGTGTCGGGGTTGTAGAACAGGCGCTGGAACAGCGCTTGCACCGCGTCTTCCGTGGGCGGCTCGCCAGGGCGCATCATGCGGTAAATGGCCACGCGGGCGGCAAATTCGTCGGCCGTCTCGTCCATGCGCAGGGTCTGGCTGATGTAGGCGCCCTGGTCAAGTTCGTTGGTGTAGAGCACTTGCAAATCAAGCACACCCGCCGTGCGCAGCTTTTTGAGCAGCGCCTCGGTCAGCTCGTCGTTGGCTTTGGCAATGATCTCGCCCGTTTCCGGATCGATCATGTTGCGCGCCACCACGCGGCCGACGAGGAAGTCCTCAGGCACGCTGATGGAGGTGGTGCTGCTTTGCTCCAGCTCACGGGTGTGGCGCACCGTGATGCGCTTGTCTTTGGCCACGATGACCTTGCCCGATTTGTCGGTGATGTCAAAGCGAGCCACCTCGCCGCGCATGCGTTCGGCCACAAATTCCATTTGTGCACCGCTGTCCATCAGGCGGAAATTGTCGAAGACAAAAAAGTTGGCCAGAATCGACTCAGAGTTCAAGCCAATGGCCTTGAGCAAGATGGTGACCGGCATTTTGCGGCGACGGTCCACGCGGAAATACAAGATGTCCTTGGGGTCGAACTCAAAATCCAGCCAGGAACCGCGGTAAGGAATGATGCGGGCCGAAAACAAGAGCTTGCCCGAGCTGTGGGTTTTGCCCTTGTCATGCTCAAAGAACACGCCCGGTGAGCGGTGCAGCTGCGAGACGATCACGCGCTCGGTGCCGTTGATGACAAACGAGCCTTTGTCGGTCATGAGCGGCACTTCGCCCATGTAGACCTCTTGCTCTTTGACTTCTTTGACCACTTTGGACTGCGGCGTCGAGGACTCGCGGTCGTAGATGATGAGTTGCACCTTGGCGCGCACGGCCGAGGCAAAGGTCAGCCCGCGGGTTTGGCACTCGCGCACGTCAAAGGCCGGCTTGGCCAAGTTGTACTCGAGGTACTTCATCTCGACAAAGCCGTTGTGCGAGACGATGGGAAAGGCGTTTTCGAAGGCGGCCTGCAGGCCTTCGTTCTGGCGTTTTTTAGGGACCAAGTCTGCTTGCAAAAAAGCCGTGTAGGCGTCTTTTTGCATTTGCAGCATGTAGGGGACTGTCAACACGCTTTCGCGGTTGCCGAAGCTTTTGCGAATGCGTTTGCGTTCGGTGTAGGAATAGGCCATGAGTTCTCCGCTTGGGGGTCAGGAACGAAATGAAAAACGCTAGCGTCTCTGGCGACTGTCGTGCGCAATAGCTCCACAGCTTTGCTCAGACTTGGCGGTTGGCCACTACCAACCAATGGCGGACGGCGATGCATTGCACATCGCCCGAACCAAGGCGTCTTCTGCAGTCGGGTTCAGAAGACACTTGAAAAACGGCTGCTCAAGAGATGTTTTTCAAGTGCGCTCTGAAAGCGCAAAAGGCTGGAGGCCTTGCAAAGCACCTCCAGCCTTGGGCCCACCAAGAATTACTTGATGTCGGCCTTGGCGCCAGCTTCTTCGAGCTTCTTTTTGGCGGCTTCGGCGTCGGCCTTGGCCACGGCTTCTTTGACGGGCTTGGGCGCGCCGTCCACCAGGTCCTTGGCTTCTTTGAGGCCCAGACCGGTCAATTCGCGCACGGCCTTGATGACGGACACCTTGTTGGCGCCGACTTCGGTCAAGATCACGTTGAACTCGGTCTGCTCTTCGGCCACGGCTGCGGCGGCGCCACCACCACCGCCTGCAGGCGCTGCCATGGCAGCGGCGCTCACGCCAAACTTCTCTTCGATGGCTTTCACCAGGTCGTTGAGCTCGAGGACCGTCATGCTGTCAAGCGCGGTCAGAAATGCGTCTTTATCGAATGCCATTTTGATTTCCTAACAATTGTTGATGACACGGCAGCGCTTTAAGCGGCAGCCGTTTCGCCTTCTTTTTTGGCCGCCACAGCACCCAACACCACTGCGGTGCGGGAAATAGGCGACATCAGCAAGCCGCACAGCTGGGCCAACAACACTTCCTTGGAAGGGACGTTGGCCAGTTGCTTGACAGCGTTGACGTCCAAGGCCTTGCCACCGAATGCACCTGCGCGAATGACCAATTTGTCGTTGGTCTTGGCGAAGTCGGCCACCACCTTGGCGGCGGCCACTGCATCAATGGAAAAACCGTAGATCAGCGGGCCGGTCATCTGGTCGGCGACAACTTCGAATGCGCTACCGGCCACGGCACGGCGAGCCAAGGTGTTTTTCAACACACTCAGGTTCACGCCTTTGTCACGGGCTTGGCTGCGCAGCCGAGTCATGTCAGCGACCGTGATGCCACGGTATTCCGCCATCACAAGCGTCTGAGCACTGGCGGCGAGGGAGGTCACTTCTTCAATGACCGCCTGCTTCTCACTGCGATTGAGACTCAAGGTCTACTCCTTCAAAAATATGCCCCTGGCCGGGATGGCTGGGGACACGCCTTTCTTCAGCGACCAACTGTTTCGGATTCAAAAAATCTAAAAGCAGCGGGACCGCCATCTGCGCTGGCTGTCGCGATTAAGTGCCCTCTTTTCAAGAAAAGGAGCACGCCAGCGGTCTTGGATGACCTGCCACACCTTGCGGTCTGGCAGCCCACCACACCAGGCCGGCCTCTTGAAGAAGCCGACCCAATTTCTTCACTCAGGCCGTCAGCGACTGGGTGTCCACACGAACACCCACGCCCATGGTCGAGGACACAGCGATCTTGCGCAGGTACACGCCCTTGCTCGATGCGGGCTTGGCCTTGGTCAAGGCGTCCACCAAAGCGGCGAGGTTGCCCTGCAACTTGTCGGCGTCAAACGAACGGCGACCAATGGTGGAGTGAACAATACCGGCCTTGTCGACGCGGAACTGCACCTGACCGGCTTTGGCGTTTCTCACGGCCGTGGCCACGTCAGGCGTGACGGTGCCCACCTTGGGGTTGGGCATCAGGCCGCGAGGGCCCAGGATTTGACCCAAAGTACCCACCACACGCATGGCGTCTGGCGAGGCAATCACGATGTCAAAGTCCATCTTGCCGGCCTTGACGTCGGCAGCCAAGTCGTCCATGCCCACAATGTCGGCACCGGCGGCCCTGGCTTCTTCAGCTTTGGCGCCTTGGGCAAACACGGCCACACGCTTTGTTTTGCCAGTTCCATTGGGCAAGACCACGGCGCCGCGGACCACTTGGTCAGACTTCTTGGCGTCCACGCCAAGCTGCACGGACACGTCAATGGACTCGTCGAATTTGGCGGTTGCGCACTCTTTGACGATGGCCAAAGCGTCGACCAAAGGGTACAGCTTGTTGCTATCGACCTTGCCTTCGAAGGATTTTTGCTTTTTGGTCAGCTTGGACATTTACACACCCTCCACAGTCACGCCCATTGAACGGGCAGAGCCGGCGATGGTGCGCACAGCGGCGTCCAGGTCGGCGGCGGTCATGTCTTTCATTTTGGTCTTGGCGATTTCTTCGAGCTGGGCCCGGGTGATCTTGCCAACCTTGGCCGAATGCGGCGTGGGCGAGCCCTTGTCGAGCTTGATGGCCTTTTTGATCAACACCGTCGCAGGCGGGGTCTTGATGATGAAGGTAAAGCTCTTGTCTGCAAAGGCTGTGATGACCACAGGCAAGGGCAGACCTGGCTCGACACCTTGGGTCTGGGCATTGAATGCCTTGCAGAACTCCATGATGTTGAGGCCACGTTGACCCAGGGCGGGGCCAATCGGGGGGGATGGATTGGCTTTACCTGCTGGCACTTGCAGCTTGATGAAGCCGACGATTTTTTTCGCCATACTTTTCTCCTTGCGGGTTCAAACGCCAACGATAGACGCTGGCTCCCCGGGGTGATGCCACTCATTGATGAAACGCGCCGAGTGGCAATGCGCGTTGACCGCCGCTGAAAACGTGCTTTGATTGACCGTGCAACTCAAAGCGCTTTCAGCGCTGATTCAGGTTTTCTCAATTTGACCGAATTCCAACTCCACCGGTGTGGCACGGCCAAAAATGGTGACCGAGACGCGCACCTTGTTTTTGTCGTAATTGACTTCTTCCACCGTGCCATTGAAGTCAGCAAATGGGCCTTCCTTGACGCGCACATATTCACCGGTCTCGAACTCGACCTTGTGGCGCGGCTTGTTGGTGCCAACTTGCATTTGCTCGACGATTTTGCGCACATCGTCTTCAGAGATGGGCGAGGGCCTGTTTTTAGCGCCACCCACAAAACCAGTGACCTTGTTGGTGTGTTTGACCAGATGCCAGGACTCGTCATCCATGGTCATCTCCACCAAGACATAACCCGGGTAAAAGCGACGTTCCGTGGTCTTTTTCTGGCCGTTCTTGATCTCAACCACCTCTTCGGTGGGCACCAAAAAGCGACCAAATTTGGACTGCATGCCTGCGCGGTTGATCCGCTCGGCAATGTTGCGCTCCACCGCTTTTTCCATGCCGGAATACGCATGGACCACATACCACTGCATGCCTGGAACGGGCTGAAATGAATCGGCCAGATTGCCGACTTCGGTATTCACATCACTCGTCATTTTTTCCATCCCAGGATCAGGTCGTAAAACACCCATTCCAGCGCTTTGTCAGTCAGCCACAGGAACAAGGCCATGACCACCACAAAGCCGAACACATACAGCGTGATCTGTATGGCCTCCTTGCGCTCGGGCCACACCACTTTTTTGACTTCACGAACCGAGTCACGGCCGAAAGCAATGAACTGTTTACCCGCTTCGGAAATGGCAAAAACCACCACCGCAGCGACCAAACCCAAGATCAGCACACCCCATTGGATGACTGCGCCCTGCTTGGCCGTCAGGTAAAAACCAGCCAGGGCAGCAATGACCAATACCGCTGACGACATCAGCTTGGCCTTGTCAGCAGTGGAGTTGACTGTTTCGACTTCAGTAGAGGCCATGGTTGGCGAAAGGTCCTGTTTCTTGGCTTGTGCTTTTCAGGCACCGAAGCCCGCTAAAGTCATCTGACTTTCAGCGGGCTTTTCTCTTGCTTGCTTTGCGACCCGGGCGCCTTGGTTCACGCGCTTTGGGTGGCAGGGGCAGTAGGAATCGAACCTACAACCTTCGGTTTTGGAGACCGACGCTCTGCCAATTGAGCTATACCCCTACAGGCTGTGCCCCGCAAGGGGCGAAAATCAGGCGTGGATCTTGGCCACCACACCGGCGCCGACGGTGCGGCCACCTTCGCGGATGGCAAAGCGCAGGCCTTCTTCCATGGCGATCGGGTTGATCAACTTGACGGTGATCGACACGTTGTCGCC
>CANHKH010000098.1 GCA_947460165.1 Comamonadaceae bacterium | reverse complement strand
GCTGCTCAGGCCCGGCAGCATCACTCGCGCGCACATCGAGCACGCCTGCGGCCAGCCCCTGCGCACGCCAGAGTCCATGGCCCAAGAGGCGCCCGCTGCGCCCCGCGCCTCCGGCACGCTGGCCTCGCACTACGCGCCCCGGGCCAAGCTCAGGCTGATGGACGCCAGCGAGATAGAGCAACGCTTGGCTGCCCTGGGCGTGCACGCCAGCAACCTGGGCTTGTGGTGCCGCCAGCGACCGGCAGAACTGGGCGCAGGCGTGTACTGGCTGGCCCAACCCAGCCAAAGCGAGGCGGCTGCACAAGCGCTTTTTGCCTCGCTGCGCGAGCTGGACGCGCGTGGCGTGCAGCAGATGTGGGTGGAACTGCCGCCCGACACCCCCGACTGGGAAGGCGTGCGAGACCGTTTGAAGCGCGCGGCAGCCTGAAGGCATGAGGCAGGGGTGAGCGCGTCATTCAGGACAAGCCGCTGCAACGCACGGCAGGCTTGTCTTTTCCCCTGCAGAGGAACTGGCCTGCCGGCGATTCTTGGCCTGCGGTTGCGACCGATGAGCGGCACGCATCGCCAGCAGGCTGTCTACGAAGACAAGAATGCAGCACACGCGCCTCAGGCGGGCACAGCCTCCAGGGAGCGGCCGGCTTCGGCCGCGATGGCGTAGGAATCCAGCCGGGCTTGGTGGTCGTAAATTTGACCGGCCACCATCAACTCGTCAGCGCCTGTGGCTTCAATGAAGGCCTGCATTTGCTCGCGCACCTGCTCCAGCGTGCCAATGGCCGCGCACGAGAGCAATTGGCGCAGCATGGCCTGCTCTTGCAGCCCCACCTGTTGCAAGTAGCCCTCGCGCGGCGGTGGCAGGCGGCCGGGGCGGCCGCTGCGCAGGTTCACAAACGCCTGTTGGGCCGAGGTGGCCACCCGGTGAGCTTGGGCCTCGGTGTCGGCCGCGAACACGTTGAAACCCAGCGTCACATAGGGGCGCGCCAGCCGGGCTGAAGGCTGAAAGCGCTCGCGGTAAATGGCAATGGCGTCCATCATTTGCCCGGGCGCGAAATGCGAGGCAAAGGCAAAAGGCAGCCCGAGCGCCGCCGCCAGCTGCGCGCCATAGAGGCTGGAGCCCAAAATCCACACGGGCACATTCAGGCCTCGGCCAGGCACAGCGCGCACGGGCTGGCGCGGCTGGTCTGAAAAATAGTCCATGAGCTCAAGCACGTCTTGCGGGAACTCGTCGGCGTCCGACTGCAGGTGGCGGCGCAGGGCGCGGGCGGTTTGCATGTCTGAGCCGGGCGCGCGGCCCAGCCCCAGGTCCACGCGCCCGGGGAACAGCGACTCCAGCGTGCCAAACTGCTCGGCAATCACCAGCGGCGAATGGTTGGGCAGCATGATGCCGCCCGCGCCAATGCGGATGCGCTGCGTGCCGCTGCCCACATGCGAGAGCAGCACCGCCGTGGCGGCGCTGGCAATGCCAGGCATGCCGTGGTGCTCGGCCAGCCAGTAGCGGTGAAAGCCGCAGCGCTCGGCATGCTGGGCCAGGCTCAGTGAATTTTTGAAGGACTGCGAGGCATCGCTGCCTTCGGTGATGGGCGAAAGGTCCAAGACGGACAAACGGGTCATGGCGGGTGCTCCTTAAGGTGCCAATGCTAACCAACCCTGCGGCCCAGCGGGTAACACAGGGGTGTGGGTGTCACTTTGCGCTGGGGTCAGAAGGCGCGGGCATCTTTAGCGCCGCCTCGTCTGCGGCAACCGGTGGACTGCCGCCAAAGCGCAGCTTCATGACCAAAATAGACAGGGCCAGCGCCAGCGTGACGGCGTTGGCCGCCACCACAGGCCAGGCCCGCATGGCCAGGCCGTAGCCCAGCCACAGGGCCACGCCCAGGGTGAAGGTGCTGTACATCACCAGCGAGATGCCCTGCACATTGCGCGTGCGAAAGGTCAGCCAAGCCTGGGGCACAAAGCTTGCCGTGGTGAGCACGGCGGCGCAGTAGCCTATGAAGTCGGACCCGGTCATGGTTTTTTCGTGAGCAAAGCAGCCGAGTCCAGCTGCACGGCCCACTGCACCAAGGCGTCCAGGGCAGCGCGGCCAGGCCCCGCATTCGGGTGGTTGATGAGGCCGACCACCGCGTAGCGCTGGCCGGCCTCACCCTGCGCGTAGCCGGCAATGGCGCTGACGTCGCGCAGCGATCCGGTCTTGAGCCAGGCCCGGCCGGCCACGGCGATGGCGCGCCTGCGCATGGTGGCGTCCACACCGGCCACCGGCAACGAGGCCAGCAAGTCGGCCGCGTGCGGGCCAGCGGCCATGCGCTGCAGCAAGGCCCCCAAAGACTGGGCCGTGAGCCGCTCGCCACGGTTCAGGCCCGAGCCGTTGCCCAGCACCGGCAAGGCGCTGGTGGGCAGGGCTTGGCGCCACCAGTCCAGCACCACGGCGCGGCCTGCTTCCAGCGTGCCGGGCGGTGCATCGGCCGCGGTGCTGCGCAAACCCAGGGTGTAGAACACCTGCTGGGCCATGACGTTGTTGGAGAACTTGTTGATGTCGTGCACCACCTCTGCCAGCGGCAACGACGGGGCTTCCAGCTTCAAGCGGGGCTTGGCGCCGCTGAGCGATCCCTGGCTGTTCAAAGCCGCCGACTCGGGCACCGTGGCCCAGCGCACGCGGCCTGTGAGCTGGCCACCCTGGGCGCGCCAGGCCGCTTCAATGGCGCGCTCGGCAAAGCGGGCAGGCTCGGGGTAGGCCGTGGGCCACACCCGCTCGCCGCAGGCCAGCGGGTAAGTGCCTGCAAATTGAATGCGCAGGGGCTGGTCCAAGCTGGCCTTGAGCTCGCCGCGCCAGTCGCCGCAGGCCGCACCCGAGAGCGGCACGCTGGCATCGACCTGCACACCCGCCAAGGCGGGCTCGGTGCTGACCCGCGCCCGCTGCAAGGCGGCATTGGGCGTGAAGGTCATCACCAGGCTTTGAAAGTTGATCAGCAGCGCATCGGCCTGCACGTTGTAGGGCTTGAGCGGCTCGCCATCAAAGTCCCCCGGGTGCACGGCGGGCGGGCGAAACAAGCTGCGGTCGAGCACGATGTCGCCGCGCACCGCCTGTATGCCGCTGGCCTGCACCTGCGCCAGCAGCGCCTGCAGCCGCTCGACCACCAGCTTGGGGTCGCCCCCGCCGCGCAGCACCAAGGCGCCGGTGAGCACTGGGCCGTCCAGCGCGCCGTCGGCCAGCACGGTGGTGGTCCAGGTGTGCTTGGGGCCCAGCAGTTCCAGAGCGGCCGCCGTGGTCACCAGCTTGGTGACCGAGGCCGGGTTCATGAACTCGGCCGCTCGGTGGCTGAGCCGGCTGCGGCCGTGCTCCAAGTCCAGCACCAGCAGCGCCGCCGCGCTGGCTGGCACCTGCGCCCGCGCCAGCGCCTGGGCCACAGAGCGAGGCAGGCTGGGGTTTGTATGTGGGTTGGCCGTTTGGGCCTGGACCCCCAGAGCGAGCAGCAACGCCCACCCACCCAGCCACCCTGACAGAAAACCGCGCTTGGCGCGCCATGACTCTTGCATGCGGCAATTATCCCCAGTGACCGCCGACCCAAGCTGTCACGCTTGCCCAGATAATCAGCCGCAGCCCCTGGCGCCGCCACAGGCGCCTCGCCCTTTTTTTTTGCCACCTCCTCTTTTGCACGCCCCCGGCCGCTTCCTCGCCTTTGACACCAGCACAGACCGCCTGTCGGTGGGCGTGGCCGTGGGCCAGCGCCAGTGGCTGCACGAGGGGCCGGGCGCCGCGCAAGCCTCGGCCAGCTTGATTCCTGCCGTGCTGGACCTGCTGGCCCAGGCCGGGCTGGCCTTGAAAGAGCTGGACGCCATCGTCTTTGGCAGGGGTCCGGGCTCCTTCACCGGCCTGCGCACCGCCTGCGCCGTGGCCCAGGGTCTGGCCGCAGGCGCAGGGCTGCCCGTGTTGCCGGTGGACACCTTGCTGGCGGTGGCCGACGACGCCGCCCACCGCCACACCGCCGCAGGCCACGCCCTGCCCACGGCCTTGAGCGCCCTGCTCGACGCCCGCATGAACGAGGTCTACGCACAAGACTTTGAGCGCAGCCCCACCGGCTGGCAAGCCCAGGGCCCCTGCCGGGTGCTGGCGCCCGAGCAGCTCCTGTGGCCCGACGATGTGCCGCGCCTGTTGGCCGGCAACGTGTTTGAGGTTTATGGCACTCGCCTGCCCACCCTGCCTGCGGCGGCCCTGGTGCGGCCCGCCTGGCCCACGGCGGCTGCCTTGCTGCGCCTGGCCCCCGGCCTCATGGCCCAGGGCCTGGCCGTGCCCGCTGCGCAAGCCCTGCCGCTGTATGTGCGCGACAAAGTGGCCCAAACCACCGACGAGCGCCTGGCCGCCAAGGCCGCCGCGCAAGCGGCGCTTTGACGCTAGAGCCCATGAACGCCGTGCCCCGCCCCGCCCACCGTCCAGAACCGCTCAGCCTGGCGCCCATGACAGCGGCTTGGTTGAGCGAGGTGGCCCACATTGAAAAGCTGGCCTACGCCCACCCGTGGTCCACCGGCAACTTTGCCGACTCGCTGCGGGCCGGCTACCACGCCTGCGTGCTGCTGCAGCGCAAGCAGCTGCTGGGCTACTTTGTGCTGATGAAGGGCTTGGACGAAACCCACTTGCTCAACATCACCGTCACGCCCGAGGCCCAAGGCCAAGGCCATGCCAGGCACATGCTCCAAGAGGTGGTCGCCTGGTCTGCCCGCCAAGGCGCACAATGGCTGTGGCTGGAGGTGCGCGTGAGCAACACCCGCGCCCGCCGCATTTACGAGCGCTACGGATTCAAAGAAATGGGCGTGCGCCGCAACTACTATCCCCTGGCCCCCTTCAAGCGCGAAGACGCTGTGGTCATGAACCTGCCCCTGGGCACAGCCCCCAGCCCCCTCCCATGAGCCTGGACCTCGACAAACGCCAACGTGCCATGCTGCGTGAAATGGGCGTGCACGTGTGGTCGCCTTTGCCCGAGGCGGCACAAGCGGCCGCTGCGCCCACGTCAAACCCAGCACAGCTGGCATCAGCTGCGCAAGCGGCACCCACACTGCAAGCACCCGCCGCCCGGCCCGCGCCCCAAGCCGAGGCAATGGCAGCAGCACCTGCTGCGGCTGCTGCCACGCCTGCCGCCCGCCCTCAGGCTGCCCCCCTCCCAGCGGCAACATCGCCCTCAGCCCCTGCGCCAGAAGCCCCCGCCACAGGCGCCAGCTGGCGCGTGGAAGCCGCCCAGTTGATCGCGGGCAAAGACGACGCCCGCGCCGCCGCCGGTCAGCGCTGGCTGCTGCTGGCCGAAGGCCGGCCCGACGAATTGAAGGACAGCGCCGGCCAGCTGCTCCAGAACATGCTGCGCGCCGCCCGCCTGCACCAAGGCGCCATGGTCTGGCTCGCCCCGCTGCAGCGCAGCGCCGGCCCGGCCGAGGTGCACGGCCTGGACGAGGTGCTGGAACGCACCGAGCCCGACGTGGTCTTCATCATGAGCCGCCTGGGCGCGCAAGCCCTGCTGGAAACCGACCAGCCCTTGGGCCGGCTGCGCGGCCAGGTGCACGACCTCTGGGGCATGCCCGCCGTGGTCAGCTACGACCTGGGCGCCCTCATGCGCACGCCCCTGGACAAAGCCAAGGCCTGGGACGACCTCTGCCTGGCCCTGCAAGTGGCGCAAGGCCAGCACGCCGAGCGGCTGGCCGCCGAGTAGCCCGGCGCGCCCACACAGCGCATCAACCCAGCTTGGGGGGCGTGCGCTGCGGCATCAGCACCGAGCCGATGGCCACCACCATCAGCACCACCGCCGCCCAGTCCTGCCAGTGCAGCACCTCGCCCAGCAAAGTGGCGCCAGAGAATACGCCCAAAATGGGGATCAGCATCACGCTCAGCGAGGCGGCCAGGGGGGGCAGCGTGCGCGCCAAGTACATCTGCGTCGTGACCGCAAAGCCAAACACCAGCACCGCGTTGTAGCCCACCGAGCCCCACACCATGGGCGTGGGCCAAACCCAGGCCTCGCGCTCAAACAGCCAGCTCAGCAGCGTCAGCGCCAGCACCGTCATGCACGCCATCCAAAACGACAGCGTGAGCGTGGTGGCCGGAATGCGCGTGGCCCGCATCTGGCGTATGCCCAGCGCCCAGGTGGCGGCAGCCAGCAGCGCGCACAGCACCCCCCAGGGCGTGCCCGAAAGCACCGCCACCTCGTGCCAGAGCAGCAGCACCACGCCACCCGTGGCCGCCAGCACCCCCAGCAAGGACCGCAAGCCCAGCCGCTCGCCATAAAACATCACGCTCAGCAGCGCCGAAAAAATGGGCATGCTGTAGGCCAAGATGGCCGCCCGCCCGCTGCTCAGGTTGGCCAGCGCCACCATGATCAGCACCTGCCACACCAGCGAATTGGTCACGCCCAGCCAAAACAGCTCGCGCCAATGCTCGCGCGGCACCACAAACGAATGCCGAAGCACCACGATGGACAGGGCCATCACCGGCAGCCCCAGCCAGATGCACAGCGTGCGAAACGCCAGCGGCGGGAAGTCCGTCACCCCCAGCTTCATCACCGGCCAATTGAAGCCCCACACCAGCGTGAGCAAGACCAGCAGGATGAGTTGGCGGCGGTTGAGTTGCATGGGGAAGGTCGGGCGGGAAAGCTTTGGATGCTAAACGGGAAAGGGGGATTGTCCTGTCGCCAAGGCAGGGGCGCCACCAAGTTCACCTTTGGGACTTGGATTTGTTGAAGGCTCTCAAGGTCTTCCCCTTCCGCCATGCCGCGCATCCAGCCACGGCCCGCCACTGAAAACGATGCACAGCGACCATGGGTCGACTGAGAACGTGCCCGCATGGCCGATGACCTGCTGCCCAAGCTGGCCCAAGTGCCCCAAAGCACTCTGGGTTGGCGCCATCACCCCTGGCTGGGCTTTCAGCGTTGTGACTGAATAGCCCGAGGCTGCAAATTCAATCTCAAGGCATGGCACACCCGCAAGATCGTGTCAAAACGCGGCTTGGCCCCAGGCTTGAGCGCGTTGTAGCGGCTCTCACGCCCCAGACCACTGGCTGGCCAACTGCGCCTTGCCGCGGGCACGGGCCACATGACCCAGGGCACGCACGATTTCGTTGGTGTCGCCATCGGCAAACACCTGCGAAAGCCAGGGCAGAAAACCAGCCTGTGGCAGGTACTCACCACTGCCTCATCAAGGCAGCAACGTGCTTTCAGCCCACGTCAGAATGATGGCCTGAGCCCGCCATGGATGGCTCCAAAAGAGATATGTCTTCTTCAGACAGACCCGCTTCCCTGAGGACTTCAGCCGTGTGTTCCCCCACACGGGGGGCGTGCCGGCGCAATGCGTAGGGCGTGGCACTGTAGCGGATCGGAGAACGCACAGAGGTATAGGCGCCTTCACTGGGGTGCTCAAGCACCGGCATCAAACCCACTGCGATGACGTGCGGGTCGTCCTTGACATCTTCAAGGGCCACCACGCCCATGCAGGGAATGCTTGCGGCATCACAAAACGACTCCCACTCAGCGGTGCTGCGTTGCAAGGCATGGCCCTCGAGCATGGCGTAAAGCGCATCAACGTTCGCCAGTCGAGCTTCAAGGCTGTTGAATCGCGGATCTTGCGCCAAATCCGACTCACCCACAAAAGCGAAAAAGTCTGTCCAATTGCGATCTGAATAGGGCAAGATGCACGCCCACCCATCAAGGGTTTGATAAGGTTTGCGCAGCGCCGAGAGTTGGCGGGGAAATCCCACAGGCCCCAGAGGCGGCACAAAGGCGCCAGGGCCTATGTGTTCGGCCAGCATGAACTCCACCGAGGTCTCAAACATGGGCACTTCGACCTCCTGGCCCATGCCACCGCGTTCGCGCCAGACCAAGGCCCCCAACACAGCGTAGGCAATGGCCTGCCCTGCGATCTTGTCGCAAATCGCCGAGGGCACGTAGCGCGGCGTGCCGTGGACCTGGCCGTACAGCGCGGCCAAGCCCGAACTGGCCTGAATCAGGTCGTCGTAGGCGGCCTTGTGACCGTAGGGGCCACCTTCTCCAAAACCGCGCGCCGCGCACAGCACCAAGCGCGGGTTGATGTTCTGGACTTGGGCCCAATCGAGCCCCAGGCGAGCCGCCGCCTTGGGGCGCAGGTTATGCACAAGCACGTCAGCCCCGGCGATCAGACTGTCAAGCGCGCGCCTGGCGAGGGGATTTTTTAGATCCAGCTGAACACCGCGCTTGTTGCGGTGCAAATTCAAGACCGAGCCGCCCATGCCGTCGTGATGCATAGGGCCATAGCGTCTGAAGGAATCCCCGCCTGGCGCCTCGACCTTGACCACATCAGCGCCCATGTCGCCCAAAATATGGGTGGCATAGGGGCCCATGATGACGGTGGTCAGGTCGATCACCCGAATGCCCTGCAAAGGGCCGCCACTCGAAGCGGTGGCGCGGCTGGCGTCGGTCATGGGCGGCTCACAGTCCTATGGTGAAGCCGCCATTGGCGGACAGGTGCTGACCGGTCACGTAAGAGGCTGCGTCAGAGAGCAAAAAACACACAGGGTGCGCAGCCTCGTGCGGTTCTGCCCAGCGACCCAGCGGAATTTGCGCGAGGTAGGTGTCGCGGAATTTTTCGCCACGTATCGTTTCGGTCATGGGCGTTTCCACCACGCCAAAGCCGACCGTGTTGACCCGCAGGCCGTAGCGTGCCCATTCACGCGCCGCACTCATGGTCAGCCCGAGCAAGCCCGCTTTGGCGGCGCTGTAGTTGATTTGCCCGACAGTGCCTTTGCGCCCCGCATCCGATGAAATATTGACGATGGCGCCTGCGACTTTGTCGCCGGCCCGAACCCGGGACAGGACATGACAGCCGACGGCCTGCAAGAAGAAAAAAGAGCCCGAAAGATGAACGTCTATCACCTGCTGCCAGGCCTCTTTGCTCATTTTTTCGATCATGGCCGGTCGCACAATTCCGGCGTTGTTCACCAAGCCATGCACCGCACCAAAGGTCTGAACCGCCTTCGCGACGACCTCGGTGGCGAAGTCTGGCTCGGCCACACTGCCGGCCATGGGCAGCAGCCTGTGGCGGCCGGCTTCGTCGGCGAAAGCCTGCAAGCTGGGCGCATTGAGATCGACCGCAGTCACGGTCGCGCCGAGGTCGAGCGCGAGTTGCGCAATCGCGCGGCCAATGCCTTGCGCGGCGCCGGTCACGATGATGCTCTTGCCGGCGAGAGAGAAATGATCCGTGTGCATGCTTGGCTTTCCAACTGGTTGATTGAATGCAGATTCGGGCGGCGTCAGAGCGTCTGGCGCGTGCCGAAAATGGCAGTGGCCTGGCTGGACAACACGCCGCCATTGCCGTGGGCCAGCGCCAGATTGGCGCCAGGCACTTGTCGCTCTCCGGCAAGACCCATCAGTTGTTGCGCAGCTTCCACCACGGTGAACAATCCATACATGCCCGGATGTGCACAAGACAG
>CANHKH010000097.1 GCA_947460165.1 Comamonadaceae bacterium | reverse complement strand
TGAAAGGCGTACTCGCTGTGGCCGTCCACACTGGCCATGAAGGCGCGGCGCTGGTGGTTGACGGCCACGTACATCCAGGCCTTGGGGTGGCGCAGCGCGGCCGCAAAGGCGGGGGCGCGCAGGTAAACCGCAAACATTTTGCCGCCCATGAAGTCGCGCTGCGTGCCGCTGCTGCCCCCCCATTCAATGCCCAGTGTGCGGCGCACCAGGCTGCGCGCACCGTCGGCGCCCACCAGGTAGCGGGCGCGCACTTCTTGGGGTGCGCCGCCTGCCGCAGGCCTCAGCGTGGCTTGCACCGCGCTGCCTGTGTCGGCAAAGGCCTCCAGCGCCCAGCCGTAGCGAATGTCGGTGCGGGGGATGGCCTGGGCATGGCGCCGCAAAATTTGTTCGACAAACTTTTGCGACACGCGGTGCGGCAGCTCGGCCGCGCTCCATGAGCCTGTCATGGCCTTGATTTTGACGATGGCCTCGGCCGCCGTGGGCAGGCTGATGCGCGCCAGCTCGTGCGCGTTCAAGCGGGTGAAGTAGGCAATGTCGGTGGGATGGTCTGCAGGCAGGCCCTGGGCGCGCACCTCCTGGGCCAGGCCCAGGCGGCGAAAGTGCTCCATGGTGCGCGCCTGCGTGGCGTTGGCCTGGGGGTTGAAGGCCGTGTCGGGCTTGGCATCGACCAGCAGGCAGGAAATGCCGCGCCGCCCCAGCTCGATGGCCAAGGTCAGCCCGCAGGGCCCGCCGCCTGCAATCAACACGTCGGTTTGCAGGGGGGCGGGATTGGGGTTGGGGTGGGTGCTCATGGGCGGTGATTGTTGCGCAGCCGCTCCCCCCAAAGCTGGCCAGGCGGCGGCGCTTTAGACTGTCACCCTCATTGAAGCTCCGCCATGACACTTTTATCCAAGCCTTCAGGCTGCCCTGTGGACCACCTTGCCTTGGCAGCGGCGAGCTGCCCGCTGAGTGCCCAGGCCGCCGCTTTCAACCCTTTTGAGCCGGACTACATGCGAGCCCCGGGCGAGTACCTGCGCTGGGCGCGCGAGCAAGAACCGGTGTTTTGGAGCCCCCAGCTGGGCTACTGGGTGGTCAGCCGCTACGAAGACGTCAAGGCCGTGTTCCGCGACAACATCTTGTTTTCGCCCTCCATTGCGCTGGAGAAAATCACGCCCGCCACGCCCGAGGTGACGCAGATTCTGGAGGGCTACGGCTTTGCCATGAAGCGCACCATGGTCAACGAGGACGAGCCCGAGCACATGGCACGCCGGCGCTTGCTGATGGACGCCTTTTTGCCCGAGCGCCTGATGGACTTTGAGCCCATGGTGCGCAAGCTCACCCGCCAGTACATGGACCGTTTTGTGGACCAGGGCCGGGCCGACCTGGTGGGCCAGATGTTCCACGACATTCCGCTGCACATTGCGCTGAAATTTTTGGGTGTGTCTGACGCGGGCGCCGAACAGCTGCGCCGCTTTGGCGTGGCCCACACGATCAACACCTGGGGCCGGCCCAGCCCCCAAGAGCAGCAGGCCCTGGCCCACGACGTGGGCCGCTTTTGGCAGATGGCGCAGCACATTCTGGACGGCATGCTGGCCCAGCCCGATGGCCAGGGCTGGATGTACGACTCCATTGCCCAGCACAAGCTGCACCCGGAGGTCGTCACCGAGTCTTACCTGCGCTCCATGATGATGGCCATCTTGGCCGCTGCGCACGAAACCACCTCCAAAGCCTGCGCCAACGCCATGCTCACGCTGCTGCAGCACCGCTCGGCCTGGCAGGCGGTGTGTGCCAACCCGGCGCTGATTCCCAACGCGGTGGAAGAGTGCTTGCGCGTGGCCGGCTCCATCGTGGCCTGGCGCCGCCAGGCCACCGCTGACGCGGTGGTGGGTGGTGTGCACATTCCCCAGGGCAGCAAATTGCTGGTGGTGCAGGCCTCGGCCAATGTGGACGCCAGCCATTTTGACAACCCTGACGAGGTCGATGTCTACCGCGAGTCCGCCGTGGAGCACCTGAGCTTTGGCTATGGCGCGCACCAGTGCATGGGCAAAAACATCGCCCGCTTGCAAATGCGCGTGTTCATCGAGGAGTTCGCCCGCCGCCTGCCCCACCTGCGCCTGGCCGACCAGAGCCTGAGCTACCTGCCCAACACCTCGGTGCGCGGCCCGGTGGCGTTGTGGGTGGAGTGGGACCCCAGCCTCAATCCAGAGCGTGTGGGCACGGCTGTGTCGCCGGCCAGCCTGCCCATCCACATTGGCCCGCCCGCCAAAGCCAGCATGGCACGGCCCGTGGTGGTGCGCGAGCGGCACGCCGAGGGCGTGGACCTCACGCGCTTGGTGCTGGCCGACCCCCAGGGGCGCGAGCTGCCCGCCTGGTCGCCAGGCGCCCATGTGGACCTGATCACCGGCGGCTTCAAGCGCAAGTACTCGCTGTGCGGCGACCCTGCGGACCGCCTGAGCTACCAGGTGGTGGTGCAGCGCCAGCCCCAAGGGCGGGGCGGCTCGGTGTGCCTGAGTGACACGCTGCAGGTGGGCAGCCCACTGCAGCTGTCAGGGCCTAAGAACCTGTTCAAGCTCGATGAGCGTGCCGGGCATGTGCTGCTGATTGCGGGCGGCATAGGCATCACGCCCATGGTGGCCATGGCCGACCGGCTTCAAAACCTCGGTGTGCCTTATGAGCTGCACTACGCCGGCCGCGAGCGCGCCCGCATGGCTTTGTGGGACAGGCTGCACGCCGATCACGCCAGCAGCTTGCGGCTTTACGTGCAAAGCGAAGACCAGCGCTTGGACTTGCCCGCCTTGCTGGCCCGCTTGGACCCCGCCACCCGTGTCTTTGCCTGCGGCCCTGAGCGGATGTTGCACGAGTTGGAGCAACTGAGCGCCGCCTGGCCCGAGGGCGTGCTGCACATGGAGCGCTTTCATGCCCGTGCCCCAGCGCCGGGGACTTTGCAGGCGACAAGCTTTGAGGTGGAGCTCCAGCACTCCCAGTTGCGCCTGCAGGTGGCGGCCGACCAGAGCTTGCTGCAGGCCCTGCAAGCCGCCGGTTTTGACGTGCCCTGCGACTGCAACGAGGGCCTGTGCGGCACCTGCGAGGTGGCCGTGCTGGCCGGCGAGGTGGACCACCGCGACCAGGTGCTCAGCCCCAGTGAACGCGCCACCCACCAACGCATGATGGCTTGCTGCTCACGGGCGGCAGGTCCAAGCCTGGTGCTGGCGCTGTGACGCGGCGCCTGCAGCCGCCGCGGGTCTAAAGACGCGCCTGTCCATGGCTAAATGTGTCAAATTTAGTGCAAGACCCATTGTCCGACCGTTCGGTTGGTTATAAGATTCAACCTCCTTTCTCTGGAGACAACATGACCTTCCCTTTGAAACACTCCCTCACCGTGGCCGCCCTGGGCCTGGCCGCCCTGGGCGCGCAGGCCCAGACCGTGACCCTCAAGGTGCACCATTTTTTGAGCGCCCAGACCATTCAGCACACCACCATGCTGGGCGAATGGTGCAGAAACCTCGCGCGTGATTCCAAAGACCGCTTGAAATGCGACATTTTTCCTTCCATGCAGCTGGGCGGCACCCCAGTGCAGCTGTATGAGCAGGCGCGCGACGGCGTGGTCGACGTGGCTTGGACGCTGCAAGCCTTCACCCCCAAATTGGCCAAACTCGAAGTGTTCGAGTTGCCCTTCATGATGACCAATGCAGAAGCCACCAGCCGCGCTGCTTGGGACTACGCGCAAAAGTACGCCCAAGACGACTTCAAGGACGTCAAGATGCTGGCCGTCCATGTGCACGGCCCAGGCAACATCTACACCAAGAACAAAGCCGTGACCACCATGGCCGACCTCAAGGGCCTGAAAGTTCGCGCGCCCACCCGCCAAGTCAACAAAATGGTCGCCATGATGGGCGCCACGCCTGTGGCCATGCCTGTGCCCCAAGTGCCTGAGGCCTTGTCCAAAGGCGTGATCGATGGCGCGGTGATTCCCTACGAAGTCGCGCCAAGCCTGAAGGTCAACGAATTGACCAATTTCACGGCCGAAACCGACCGCAGCTACAACGCGCTGTACACCACCGTGTTCGTAGTGCCCATGAACCGAGCCAAGTACGACTCCTTGCCCGCCGATTTGAAGGCGGTCATTGACAAGAACTCGGGCCGTGAGTTCTCGGCCTTCTTGGGCAAAACCCAGTCTGGCCACGATGTGGTGGGCAAAAAAGTATTTGAAGCGTCGGCCAACCAGAAAATCACCATCATCCCCAAAGCCGAGCTGGAAAAGTGGAAGAAAGCCACAGACTCCTTGGATGACGCTTGGGTCGCCGAGATGACCGGCAAAGGCATGGATGGCAAAGGCATGCTGCAGTCGGCCACCGACTTGATCAAGCAGTACACCAAGTAATCGGCTTTTTGATGTGTCCCCAAGAGCAGGCTCAGGCCTGCTCTTGTTTTTGACCGCATCCAGCCTCAGCCCACGCCGACATCCCCGATTCCTGCCTCGCGCATCTCACACCATGCTCCCACATTTACTGGCGCACATCGCACGTCTGTGCAGCATATTGGGCGGCCTGGTCATGACCGGCTTGATGCTCATGACCTGCTACAGCCTGATCAGCCGCAATTTTTTTGACACCGCCTTGATCGGCGATTTTGAGTTGACCGGCGTGGGCGCGGGTGCGGCCATTGCCCTGTTCATGCCTTTGTGCCAGCTCAAAAAAGAAAACATCATCGTTGACTTTTTCACCGCCAAATGCAGCGAGCGCGTGAACGACAGCCTGGACCGCATGGGCGCACTGCTGATGGCCGTGATTTTTGCCTTGCTGTCCTGGCGCTGTGGCCTGGGAGCCATCAATGCCAAAGAAACCCTGGGAGCTTCTATGTTGTTGGGCTTTCCCGACTGGATCGTGTTCACCAGCATGTGCATTCCTTTTGGCATCACCGCGCTGATTGCCCTTGTGCAAGCGCTGTCTTCCATGGACGAGCACGGCGAGGCAGCGGTATGAGCCCCCTTCAATTGAGCTTGCTGATTTTTGGCATCATGCTGCTGCTCATGGTGCTGCGCATGCCCATTGCCGGAGCCATGTTTTTGGCAGGCACGACGGGCTTCATCCTGCAAACAGGGGTTCAGCCCTTTTTAAACTTTCTGAACAATTTGGCCTTTGCGCGCTTGGCCAACTACGACCTGTCGGTCATTCCCCTGTTCATCTTGATGGGCCACTTTGCCACGCAGGGCGGGATCAGCAAGGCCTTGTTTCAGTTTGCCGCTGCGGTCATGGGCCGGTTCAAAGGCGGCCTGGCCATGGGCGCTGTGCTCGCCTGTGGCGCGTTTGGTGCTATTTGCGGCTCCTCGGTGGCCACCGCCGCCACCATCACCGGCGTGGCCTTGCCCGAAATGAAGCGCCATGGCTACTCGGGCCGCTTGGCCACGGGCACCTTGGCGGCGGGGGGCACCTTGGGCATCTTGATTCCACCCTCGGTGCCTTTGGTCATCTACGCCATCTTGGCCGAGCAAAACATTGCCAAGCTGTTTGCAGCGGCCATGATGCCGGGCCTGATCGCCATGGTGGGCTACATGATCGCCATTGCCATTTACGTGCGCCTGGTGCCTGGCCATGCGCCCGAACATGAAGAGCGTGAATCACTGACATGGGAGTCTCTCAAGGGCATCTTGCCCATTGCCTGCATATTTTTCATCGTTTTTGGCGGCATTTATGCGGGCTTTTTCACGCCCACAGAAGGCGCGGCCGTGGGTGCTGCGTCCACCTTTTTGGCGGCCTTGCTCAAGCAAGAGCTGAGCTGGAAAAAATTCTTGCATTGCTTTCATGCCACCGCCATGAGCTCGGGCATGATTTTCATGATCTTCATGGGCGCCGATGTCATGAACGCCGCACTGGCGCGCACCCAAGTGCCAGCCCAACTGGCAGAAATGGTGGTCGCCATGAACTTTGCCCCCCTCATGGTGGTGGCGGGCATTTTGCTGCTCTACGTGGTGCTGGGCGCGGTGATGGACGAGTTGTCCATGCTGCTGCTGACCATCCCCATCTTTTTCCCCATCATCATGAAGCTCGACTTTGGCATGACGCCCGAGTACACCGCCATTTGGTTCGGCATCATGGTGCTGATGACCGTGGGCTTTGGCATGTTGGCGCCGCCAGTGGGTTTGAATGTGTACGTGGTCAATGGCATGGCCAAAGACGTGCCGCTGAGCGAAAGCTACCGAGGTATCATGCCCTTTTTGATCAGCGACACCCTGCGCACCTTGCTGCTTTTGTTCTTTCCCGGTATTTCACTGTTCTTGATCAAATACCTCGCTTGATTGAGCAGTGAACGCCACACAGCCACCACCAGAAATCCATTCATGACCCTGATCAAAAAACTCCAAACCACCGTGGTCCTGGCCCTGGCCGTGTGTGGCCTGACCGGCCAAGCGCAAGCGCAAGACAAACCTTTGCGCTTGGTCGTGCCTTTTAGCGCCGGTGGTGGCGTGGACGCCTTGGCCCGCCTCTTGGCCCGCAAGATGCAGGCCGATTTGGGCGAGACCGTGATCGTCGACAACAAGCCTGGCGCAGGCGGCAACCTGGGCCTGGACTGGGTGGCGGCCGCGCCGCCGGACGGGCGCACGCTGGTCATCATCACCAACAGCTTGGTCATCAACCCCATCCTCACGCCCAGCACCAAGTTCGACCCGCAAAAAAGTTTTGCCCCGGTCTCCATGCTGGCGTACTCGCCCGTGGTGCTGGTGGCCAAAAGCGATTTGCCGGTGGCCAACTTGCCCGACCTGATCCGCCTGGCCAAGGCCTCCCCCGGCAAGCTGGCCTATGGCTCTTGCGGCAACGGCGGCATTCACCACCTGGCCGCTGAAATGCTCAAGGGCGTGGCGCAGGTCAACTTGGTTCACGTGCCCTACAAAGGCTGCAGCGGCGCCTCTGCCGACGTGGCCGGCGGGCAGATCGATTTGGCCATGATGAGCGTGAATTCGGTCGCCGCCTTCATGGACAGCAAGCGCGTCAAGGCCCTGGGCGTGACCAGCGAAAAGCCTTCTGCGCTGCTGCCGGGCGTCCCCACCCTGGCCTCGGCCGGCGGCCTGAAAGACTTCGCCTTGGAAGGCTGGTACGCCGCTTTTGCACCGGCAGGCACGCCCGCCCCCGTGATCGAGCGCTTGAACCAGGCTTTTCACCGCGCCCTGGCCGACGCGGAAGTGCGCAAAGCTTTGACGGTGGGCTACTTTGAGCCCCAGTCCAGCACGCCTGCGGCCTTGGGCGAGTTCATTGCCAAGGAGTCTGTGCGCTACCGCCGCCTGGTGACCGAGCAAGGCATCAAGGGGGACTGAGTTGCCAGACCGGTTCCTGCGCCAGTGCTGGTACGTGGCCGGCTTTGGCCACGAGATCGCTGACAAGCTGCTGGCCCGCACCATTTTGGGCGAGCCGGTGCTTCTCTACCGCACCGCGGGCGGGCAGGCCGTGGCCATGCAAGACCGCTGCCCGCACCGTGCGGTGCCCTTGTCGCGCGGCCAGCTCATGGGCGACGAGGTGCGCTGCAGCTACCACGGGCTGCGCTTCGGACCAGACGGCGCGTGCCGCGACGTGCCTTGCCAGCCGCACATCCCACAGTCGCTGCGGGTTGCCACTTTTGGGGTGGCCGAGCGCCATGGCCTGTGTTGGATATGGATGGGCGAGGCCAGCCGTGCCGACGAGGCGCTGATCCCCGACGTCCACTGGCTGGACCATCCGCAATGGGCCGCCTGCAGCGGCTACCACCACATCCGGGCCAACTACCAGCTGCTCAATGACAACCTGCTGGATTTGTCGCACGAGTCTTACCTGCATGAAGCCACCATAGGCAACGAGGCCGTGGCCCGTGCGCCCGTGAGCACGCAGCAGGTCGAGGGCACGGTGCGTGTGCACCGCGAGATTCGCGATTGCGATCCGCCCCCGTTTTACGCCAAGACCAGCGGCAGGAGCACGCGCATTCACCGCTGGCACACCACCATCTTTCGCCCGCCCAGCTTCAACCTCATTGAAAACGGCTCGCACCCGGTGGACCAGGACCGCTCCACCGCCTTGCAGCGGCGCATCATCCACCTGGCCACCCCCGAGACCGCCAGCAGCACCCACTACTTCTGGGCCATCGCCCGCCCTTACCAGCTTGAGGATGCGGCGCTGACGGCCTGGATACGCGAGCAATCGGCTCGCACCTTCGATGAAGACAAAGCGATGCTCGAAGCCCAGCAGCGCGCCCTGGGCGATGAAGGGGGCTCAGCCTTCAGCACCGCCTTGCTCACCGATGCCGGCCCCATCCAGGCCAGGCGCCTGCTCCAAAGTTTGATTGACAAAGAACACCCATGAAACTGCCATTGACCATTGCCTGCTGGGACTACGACCGCACCCAGCGCCTCATGAGCGGGGAGGTCGCCATTGAGGGTTGCGATCCCAATTTCCTGAACCTGCCCGTGGAGGAAACCTTTTTTCGTGCCTTGCGCTCGGCCGAGTTTGACGTGGCCGAACTCTCCATGAGCAGCTACACCATGCTGCTGGCCAAAGGGGTTTCGCCCTATGTGGCGATCCCGGTGTTTTTATCGCGTTCCTTTCGCCATTCCGCCATTTACGTGCCTGCCGGCAGCGACATCCGCACGCCGCAAGACCTGCGTGGCCGCAAGGTCGGCGTGCCCGAGTACCAGCTCACCGCGCCGGTGTGGGTGCGCGGCATTTTGCAAGACGAGTATGGCGTTCACCCCCGCGAGCTGCGCTGGCGCACCGGTGGGGTGGAGACGCCGGGCCGCCACGAAAAAGTCGGTCTGAGCTTGCCCGCCGACATCGAGCTCGAGCCTATCGCGGCCGGCCGCACGCTCAACGAGATGCTGCTCAGCGGGGAGATTGACGCGCTGATCGCCCCCCGCGCGCCCAGCGCCTTTCACCTGCCCGGCCAGCCCGTGCGCCGCTTGTTCGAGGACTTTCGCACGGTGGAGCAGGCCTACTTTGCCAAGACGGGGCTGTTCCCCATCATGCATGTGGTGGGCGTGCGCCGCAGCTTGGTGGAGTCCCACCCCTGGCTGGCTGCGAGCTTGCTCAAAGCTTTTACCCGTGCCAAAGACTTGGCGCTGGCCGAGTTGGCTGAAGTGGCCGCCTTGAAAGTCAGCCTGCCCTGGGTGGCCGCCGAGCAAGAAGCCACGGCCGCCGCCATGGGCCGCGACTTTTGGAGCTATGGCCAAACGGCCAACGAGCAGGTGCTGCAAACTTTTTTGCGCTACCACCACGAGCAAGGCCTGTCCCCGCGCCGGGTGCAGCTGGACGAGATGTTTGCACCGGGCACGCGCGAGCAGTTCATCATTTAAGCCGGGGCACACTGTGGTTCAGGCTTTCGAGGGTAATTCCTGATCGATATGGCCGCCTGATCGGTCAAACATTGGACTGTTTGTAAACCCCACAGGACATCACCCATGCGCAAGCGCCCTTTACTCCAGGCCATTGGCTCTTCTTTG
>CANHKH010000096.1 GCA_947460165.1 Comamonadaceae bacterium | reverse complement strand
TCCACCCCGATTTCTTGGCACAGGTGAACCAGGTCCTCGGTGGCAATATTGCCTGGCGCGTCTTTGAATCCAGCGTAGGGACAGCCGCCCAAACCGGCCACCGCCGAGTCAAAATCATCCACGCCCATTTCCATGGCGGCCAACGCATTGGCCAAGCCCAGACCACGGGTGTCGTGCAGGTGCAAGTTGATGCGATGGTCGGGCCACTTGTCGCGGACCTTGCCGACCATGCGGCGTATCGACACCGGGGTGGCCCAGCCCATGGTGTCGGCCAGTTGAATCAATTCAATGGGCAGGCCATGGTCATCGGCCATCTGCATCAGGCGTTGCACCAAGCGAACCACATGGTCAGGGTCTATATCGCCTTCGTAATTGCATCCAAACGCGGCCATCACACTGAGCTCTTTGGCCTGCACGTTGAAACGCTGAAAGCCTTCAATGCGTTTTTCAGTTTCCGCAAATGTGTCTTCAATGCTGCGGTTGGTGTTTTTGCGAGAAAAAGCCTCACTGGCTGTCACGCTCAGGCTGCCATGCACGTCAAGCTTTTGGGTCATGACGGCCCGCTGCAGGCCCTGCGTGTTGAGGTAAACACAGGTGTACAGCGTGCCAGGATGGCGCTTGAAGCCGGCCACCAATTCGTCGGCATCCGCCATTTGAGGCACCCACTTGGGACTCACAAATGAAGTGACTTCAATTTCCGCAAAGTGGCACTCTGAGAGCATGTCGACCAGGCGAATTTTTTCAGCCGTGCTCACGGGATTTTTTTCTATTTGCATGCCCTCACGGGGACCGAGTTCATGCAAGGTGATGCGTTGAGGAAGGCTCATTGCATTGGCTCCAAACTGAGATGGTTGGTCATTGATTCAGGCCATAAAAGGCCAGCACTTGGTCCACGCGCTGTCGATCGGGTTGATCGTTCATCCAGCCCTGGCGGCTTTGGCCCAGGCCCACCGAGCGTTTGAGCTGAACCTGCATTTCTGTCATCTTCAAAGTCACCGCGATGCCGTCCAAGATGGGCGCACCATCCACACGAGTGATTCCATGGGTGGCCAGCAAAATATTCAGCGGCATTTCACCCGGAACAATGACATCGGCGCCTTGCGCAATGAGTTCCCGAGCGGACTGTTCAAACCGAGCAATCAGCGGCGCCGGGTCATTCCAAGCTTTGAGCACGTCGTGAAAACTAAAACCCACCGGGCCCACGCCCGCACATCGTGAGCTCAGTCCATAAATGCCAATTTGTTCCTTGTACAGCGGAACCATCCGGTCAATGAACACCATCAAACCAAATCGATGGCCCAACTGGCACGCCATGTGAAAAGACGCTTCGCCATAGCCCACCACGGGCATGTCAATCAAAGTTCGAACTTCCCGAATGTAGGGGTTGGGCAGCGTGCACATGGCGTAGGCATCAAAGCCCTCATCCTGGGCCTTGAGCGCCTGGGTGATCCATTGGGTGCCATGCACAGCAAACAATGCGCTGTAGCTGATGTCCGTGCCAGGATAGTTGCTGGGGTAAGTCCCAGGCCTCACGCCATGCATGACCACCTCTGTGTCCGGAAGAACAACCTTGCGGATATGCCGCTCCATGGCCTCCCGGTAGGCGGGCAAAACGTCGAGTTCGGTAAAACTTTGATGCCAGATTTTCATACGTGAAATTAAATGCGGGGCTGAACGCGCAGCCCCCTCAAGGGAACAACCCCTCAGTCGACTTGAATCTTGGAGTCGCGAATGGTTTTGCCCCAACGCTCAAATTCAAGGTCCAGGGTGCGGGCAAAGTCTTGCGGAGAGCCGGTGACCACGTCCAGGCCATTTTTTCGCATGGTCTCTTGCAGCCGAGGATCATTGAGCGAGTCATTGATGGCTTTGCTGATCACATTGGCCACCTCAGCAGGCAACTTGGCAGGGCCGAGCACGCCCAGCCAAAGCCGTCCGTCCAGAGGCACCCCTTGCTCAGCCAAGGTGGGCAGGTCGTTGGCCCAGGCCACCCGCTGTGGTGCACCCACACCCAGCAAGCGAACCTTGCCGGCGCGGTGATTGGGCTCGGCCAGGGTCATGGGCACCATCATGGCGTCAATCTGCCCTCCCATCAGCGCGGTGATGGCGGGCGCTGCGCCCTGGAAGGGCACATGGGTGGTTTGCACGCCTGCAACGCCATTGAACATTTCCATGGCCACCTGTGATGAACTGCCTATGCCCCACGAGGCGTAATTGATGCTCTTGGGCTTGGCCTTGGCCGCTTGCACGTACTGGCTCAAGGTGGCCGCTTGATTCGGGTGCACGATCAAAGCCATGGTGAGGTAACCCACGATGCCCACAGGCGTGAAGTCACGCTTGGCGTCGTAACGCATCTTGGCGTAAACGTGCGGATTGATGGAGTGGGTGTCAGCGGCTGTGAAGACCAGGGTGTAGCCGTCGGCGGGCTGACTGGCGACAAACTCCGAGCCAATCATGCCGCTGGCGCCGGCCCGGTTGTCTATCACCACCGTCTGCTTGAGTCGCTCTGTCATGGCCGCCGCCAGAGCCCGGGCCACCACGTCTGTCGAGCCGCCCGGCGGGTAGGGCACCACCATGCGTATTGACTTTTCGGGGTAGGCTGCCTGGGCGCTCAAGGCCAGCGATGCAATTGCGACGAACAGAGTGCGACGCAAAATACGGTGAAGTTTGGTCATGGTTTGTCTCCTGTCTGGTGGTTGCACTGAAGGCACAGTGGCCGGTCTGCGCCGGATATCTCCACTGCCAGATCAATGTAGCAATGCGGACCCAGATGCAATAGCATGTCTTCGTTCCTTATTCATAGGCATTAGTTATGGAAATCCAGCACGTACGCCATTTCATTGCCGCCGCTGACCTCGGCAACATGACGCGGGCCGCCGAAATGTTGGGCATTGCCCAGCCGGCACTGAGCCAATCTTTGCGGCGAATGGAAGAAAAACTGGGGGTCAAACTGTTCGACCGTTCGCGCCGCGGCATCACGCTCAGTGAGGCGGGCTCAGCCATCATTGACGAATTGCGCGAGGCGGTGATGCGCATTGACCAAGCGTCTGAGCGCGCTCAGCAAGTGGCACAAGGTGTGGCGGGGACCTTGACCGTGGGCTTCACGGTGTCGGCGGTTTACCAGGTCTTGCCGCGCGCCCTGCAACTGCTCAGCAAAGAAGCGCCCAATGTGCGTGTGGTGCTGCGTGAAATGCCCAATTTGCAGCAGGCCCAAGCCCTGGACCGTGGCGACATTGATTTGGGCATTCTCTACACGCCACTGACGCTGTCAGCGCGTTTGCGCCAGCAGCTGCTGGCGCGCTACCAAGTGGTGGCCGCCGTGCACGAGGGTGTGCCGGTGGCCAGCGATGGTCTGGTGTCTTTGCGCGACGTGGCCAGGGCGGGCCTGGTCATGTTCGACCAAGCCCAGATTCCATTGCTGCGAAGCGGCATCATGCAAGCACTGAACAAACTTGAAGAGGAGTACCGTGTGGTGCAAGAGGTCGGGCATACCCTGACCGCCCTGGCCTGCGTGGGCCATGGCATGGGCGCCGCTTTGCTGCCCAGTGGCACGCGACAGGTGCAATTTCCGGGCGTTCGATACTGTGAGATTCGCGAACACCATCTGCTGCCATCTTTGCAATTGAGTGCGGTCTGGCGCGCCCGATCGCGGCCCACGCTGGTCGATCAATTCGCGCAAATTTTGCACCGCGCATCGACCCACATCTCTCAAGATTGAAGCCAGAGTTGGCCTTCGGCTTTTTTCAATCTCAAAAATACCTGTGAATCACCCTGTGAAGTCAAAGACCAGCCTCAACCGATGGGTGAACTCCTTGAACAACTCCATCCAGGTCAAAGGATCTCATTCATGACACTCAAACGGCTGCAAGACATGGGCGCCATCATCACCGGCGGCGCGGGCGTACTGGGGGCGGCCACCGCCCAAGCTTTTTTGGATGCAGGCGCACGCGTGGTGTTGGCCGACATCGACGAGGCGGCCCTGGCCCGCACCTCTTTGGCGCTGCGCGGCCCAGCCTCTGCGGTGGCGACCACGCGCTGCGACATCAGTGATGCCACAGATTGCGAGCGTCTGGTGGCATTTGCAGAAGGCTTTTTGGGGCGGTCCATTGACATTTTTGTGGCCAATGCGGGCCTACCCTATGCCGGTCCACTGGCCGAGGCCAGCGCACACCGCATCCGCCAAGTGATTGACACCAACGTGACCGGCAGTATTTTCAGCGCTCAAGCCGCTTTGCGCAGCCTCAGAACCAGCCCCAGGGCGAGTTTGTTGTTCACCGCTTCTTTGCAAAGCACCATGGGCCGCGCCGACCGCAGCGTTTACACCGCCAGCAAACATGCCATTGCGGGACTGGTGAAATCGCTGGCCTTGGAGATGGGGCCACAAGGTGTGCGGGTCAATGGCATCGCCCCCACCCTGGTCGACACGCCTTTTTTGCATCAAGCTTGTGAGCAAGCGGGCCTGGATGGAACAGCCGCGCTTGAGAAAGCGGCCCACAGCCTGCCTTTAGGACACATTGTGGAGCCGCAAGATTTTGCCCATGCCGCCGTTTTTTTGGCCAGTCAGGAAGCCAGGTGCATCACTGGCCATTTGCTGATGCTGGACTGTGGCAGCAGTGCCGGTAAATTTTGAATTCGGCAAGGCTCAGCGGCTCAGCCGCTGAGCTGCGTGGCGAGTCACTGGTCGACTTTGAGCCCTGTTTTGGCCGCCAAGTTTTTGTAGGTGTCGCGTTCGCTGGACAAATAAACCGCGAAGTCGGCTGAAGACATGCCTCCAGGCACCACGCCCATGTCGTTGAGCCGCTTTTGAACCGACGGCTCCTTCAAAGCGGCAGACAGTTCGCGCTGCAGCAAGCTGACGATATCGCCAGGGGTGCCTCTAGGGGCCATCAGGCCTATCCATGCCGTCATGACATGGCCAGGCACGCCCGCTTCGACCATGGTGGAGGCCGCTGGCTTGAGCGCAAACCGCGAGGCCGAGGTCACGGCCAAGAGGCGCAGATCCCCAGAGTCGATGAGCTTTTGCGGGGAGGGGTAGTTCTCAATCATGAAGTCAAACTGGCCGCTGACCAAGTCCACCATGGCAGGTGCCGCACCGCGGTAAGGCACATGGGTCACATTCACGCCTGCCAGGGACTTGAGCAACTCGCAATTGAGGTGGCTGAAGGCCCCAATCCCCGAAGAGCCGCACGTGATCTTGCCGGGCGAAGCCTTGGCCGCCGCAAGCACCTCTTGCACGCTCTTGTAAGGTGAATTTTTCCCGACGGTCATGCCGCCAGGACTGTCTGCGATCAGCGTGATGGGCAGAAAATCTTTTTCGGCGTCGTAGGGCACGGGCTTGGAGCTGATGACGGGCATGATGGTCACCGGCCCAGGCGATCCGGCCAACAAGGTGTAGCCGTCTGGGCTGGCCTTGCTGGCTTGCGTTGCGCCAATGATGCCGCCTGCCCCCGTGAGGTTGTCCACCACAAAGCTTTGCCCCAGCCGCTTGGTCAATTCGGCCGCAGCGATGCGGGTGAGCACATCGGTGGCCCCCCCAGCGGCAAAAGGAACCACAATTCGAACGGGTTTGCTGGGGTATTTGTCTTGTGCGCTGGCAGGCAGCTGCGCTGCGCCCGCCCACACGGTGGCGGCGGCCAATGTGGTGATCAACTTCTTCATTTTGTCTCCTGTAAATCGGTCAGAAAAAGCTGTGGCAGACGTCTTGTCACTGCGTCTTCAAACGCACAGCAATCGATTCAATTTATCAAGCTGAAGCGGCGCTTGCCAGTGGCTGCGCATGTTCTTTTGATAAGCATTGCGTATGGCTCAAGCACCAAGGCCTCAGTCACTCCACATGCCGCCATTCACATCGAGCACTTCTCCGGTGATGAAGTCCGACTCTCGCTGGATCAAAAAGCTCACCGCCCGCACCACATCTTCAGCCGTGCCCATGCGCCCTCGTGGAATCAAAGCGCGCAAGGCAGCAGGGAAATCGGTGGTCATGACGGTGGCGATGGGCCCCGGGGCCACCGCATTGACCGTGATGCCGTGGCAGGCCAGTTCGCGGGCCAAAAAGCCAGTCATGCTGTGAATCCCGGCCTTGGACACACCGTAAGCCACATTGCCCGCACGATGTTGCTCGTCCGGACTGATCCAAGGCCTGGCATTGCCCGAGTTTTTACCCACCACAGAGCCCAAGTTAACGATGCGGCCAAAGCCCAATTCGCGCATGCCTGGAATGACGGCTTGAGCCGCCAAAAAGCTGCCCTTGAGGTTGATGTCGATGACCCGGTCCCATTCCGCCTCGGCCAGGTCTTGGGCTGAGCCAAAGGAGACCACCCCCGCCACGTTGACCAAGGTGTCCACCGGCCCCAGGCTTTGCCTGAGCGAGTCCACCAAGGCAAGCAATTGCGGCTTGGATCGCACATCCAGGGCCACAGGCTCGCCCTCCCAGGGCCGCTCTGTCTCGAGCAAGGGGCGCCCGTTCAGGTCTGCGCCCACCGCGCGTGCGCCCTGCTCGCGCAAATGCCTGAGCACCGCTTGCCCAATGGCGCCACCCGCGCCTGTCACCAAGGCCACGCGGCCAGACAGTGCAGAGGCGGTCATGCGGCCACCTTGCCTGCGCTGGCATGCAAGCCTGCTTGCCGCCCGAACACCATGGCCTTGAGCACCGAGGTGGAGCCGGTGTAAGTGCCGTAGTACATGCCCACTGTTTCGCCGGCTGCATACAGGCCGGCAATGGGTTCGCCATTGGCATGGAGCACCCCACCGTGCCCATTGACCTTCAAGCCCCCAAAGGTAAACACATTGGCGGCCATGATGGGGTAGGCATGAAATGGGCCTTGCGCAATTGGACAGGCCCAGTTGGACTTGGCAGGTTCTAGCCCGTGCGTGGCCACCGCGTCAAGCTCCAAAGGGCGCCAGTCTTGCCCACTGCAGGCCGCGTTGTAGTCGGCCACGGTCTGCATCAAAGCGTGAGCCGGGACGGCCATGGCCACCGCCAAAGCCTCTACGGTGTCAGCCACCAGGGGTGGTTTGTCGGTGCGCAGCGCCAGCCGGTAGTTGGGAATGCGTTGGTGACGCGCATCCAGCACCACCCAGGCCATGCCGCCTGTTTGCTCAAAAATGCGCCGGGTGACAGATTCATAATGCGCGTCCACCGTGCCGGGGGCCTCGTCGGTAAAGCGCTTGCCTTCTTTGTTGATCAAAATACCGTATGGGAAGATGAACACGGAAGGCTCTGAAACGCCAGACCTCGGGTCCACCGGCTCGGCATGGTAGCTGCCGAACTCGCCACAAGCCGCTGCCCCAATGTCCAGGGCCATGCGAATGCCTTCGCCCCGGTTGAAATATCCACCTTTGCAAATGGGCCGCAGGTACACCGAGCGCGGACCGATGTAGCGCGTCATCATCTCGGTGTTGCCCTGAAAGCCGCCACAGGCCAGCACCACCGGTCCGTGGAATTGAAGCAAACCACTTCCTTGACGGGCGCGCAGACCCACCACCGCGCCACGGTCATTGAGCAAAAGCGACTCGGCAGTGGTTTGGTAGTGAAAGCTCACGCCCAAGGCCTGGGCCCGGGCTGCCAACACATTGACCAACGCCTCCCCGCCCCCCACAGGAAGCAAGCGCGGCTGCGATTTGGTCAAAAACTGTGTGGGTAAGAAATCAAAGCGGGCCCCCAGGCCACGCAGCCAGGCCACCGCATCGGGCGCTTGGCGCGCAAACAGCTCAATGAGCTGCGGGTCGGCCAAGCTCAAGCTGCGCACCAGGCCTTGCTCGCTGGGGTCGGCACTGCGCTCAATCAGGTCGGGGTCCATGGCGCCGCTGCCGTTTTCTGCCAAATGCACCTCAAAGTCGTCACTCACCGCATCGGCGCTCTTCATGCGCAAATAAGCTTCGGTGTAGCGGCTTTGGCCGCCGCGTTCAGCCTCGGGTGCGCGTTCTAAAACAGCCACCTTGAGGCCGCATTCGGCGGCACTGACAGCGGCTGACAGGCCGGCGATGCCGCAGCCGGCCACCACCAAGTCAAAGCCAAGGGTGTGCGCTGGATCCGTCATGGTGGACCTCAGCGGCGCTGGGCTGCCTCAAGCACTTGCTGAGTCGTTCGGATCAGCCCCAAACGCGGAAAGACGAACTTGAGCGTGTTGGCATGCGCATCTGCCGACGGGCTGGCCATGCCGTCGGACACAAAGACTTGGGCGTAGCCACGCTCATAGGCATCGCGTGCCGTCGACTCCACGCCCACATGGGTGGAAATGCCCCCGAGCACAATGGTTTTGACACCGCGGCGGCGCAGCTGCAAGTCCAGCTCGGTGCCGTAAAAAGCACCCCACTGGCGCTTGGTGATCTGAATGTCAGAGGCTTGCGCGCCCATCTCAGGCACCACGGTGGACCAATTGTCCGGACGCACGCTGGCCGCTGGGTATCCTGCCTCGCAGGGCGGCATCAGACCATCGCGGCCATCACTGCGGTTGCCCACCGTGACCAGCACCACGGGCGCGCCCGCTTGCCTGAAGGCGTCGGCCAGCTGGCGGCTGCGGGACACCACCTGCGCACTGGGCTGGGGGTGCAGGTCCATGGCCACGATGCCGTGCTGCAGGTCAATCAACACCAAGGCGGTGCTGTTCATGTCTAAGGTGAGTTCAGGTGTGCTCATAGGGGTAGGTGTGTGGTGAATCAATGCGGGCGCCAGGAGGGGCCCCAAGCCATTCTAAGAACAATCTTCATTTTTTGTAGGCAACTAGAATAGATTGTCAACAATCAACGAACTCGCCCATGACCTACCTGTCCGCCCAAGCCCAGCTGAACCAGCAGCTGCGAGACCTCTTGCAACCCGGGGCCGGGCAGCTCATGCCAGGTGCGGGCAATGCGTTGACGGCCCGCATCATTGAGGCCACAGGCCACTCCATGATGATGGTCAGTGGTGCGGCAGTGGCCAACAGTTTTCTGGGCACGCCCGACATTGGCCTGGTGTCGCTGGCTGACCTGGCCAACCATGTGGGGGCCATTCGCGATGCCGTGAGCCTGCCCTTGTTGGTCGATGCAGACACCGGCTTTGGCAATGCCCTGAATGTGACCCACACCGTCAAGGTGCTCGAACGTGCGGGCGCCAACGCCCTCATGCTGGAAGACCAGACCTTTCCCAAGCGCTGCGGGCACTTTGAGGGCAAAGAAGTTGTACCCACCGCAGAAATGGTGCAAAAAATCAAAGCGGCGGTGGACACGCGCCAAGACGACCGTTTGATGATCTTGGCACGCACCGACGCACGGGCCGTGGAAGGCCTGGACGCGGCCCTGGAAAGGGCGCGGGCTTACCAAGAAGCGGGCGCAGACTTTTTGTTCATAGAAGCGCCCGTGGGCATGGAGGAGTTGGCGCGCATTCCCCGGGAGTTGCCAGGCATCCACTTGTGCAACTTGGTGGTGGGCGGCAAAACGCCGCTGCTGCCGCGTGAGCAACTT
>CANHKH010000095.1 GCA_947460165.1 Comamonadaceae bacterium | reverse complement strand
CCCAAGCGCATGGTGCCGCCCAGGTCTGACTTTTCGTTGCGGGTCTTGATGCTGCCGTCGGCGTCTTTCCACTCGGTGATCAGCGCAATCACCGGGTGTGGGCTGTCGGGCTCAAACTCGGTGGAATTGGCATGGTCTAGGCCGGCCACATGGCGGGCAAATTCGATGGTGGCCACTTGCATGCCCAGGCAAATGCCCAGGTAAGGCACTTTGTTTTCACGGGCAAAGCGGGCCGCGCAAATCTTGCCTTCAATGCCGCGCTTGCCAAAGCCTCCGGGCACCAAAATCGCATCGTACTTTGCCAATTGCGACACGTTGTCCGGCGTCAGCAGCTCGGAGTCCAGGTACTCAATGTGCACCTTGGCATGGTTTTTCATGCCAGCGTGGCGTATGGCCTCGTTGAGTGATTTGTAGCTGTCTGACAGGTCCACGTACTTGCCGACCATGGCCAAGCGAATTTCTTGTTGGGGGTGCTCGGTCTCGTGCACCAGCTGGTCCCAGCGGGCGAGGTTGGCCGGTGGGGTGTTCAGGCGCAGCTTGTCGCAGATCAGGCCGTCCAGCCCTTGCTCGTGCAGCATGCGCGGCACCTTGTAGATGGTGTCCACGTCCCACATGGAGATCACGCCCCATTCGGGCACATTGGAAAACAGCGAAATTTTGGCGCGCTCTTCGTTGGGAATGCGGCGGTCGGCGCGGCACAGCAGCACATCGGCTTGGATGCCAATTTCGCGCAGTTGCTTGGCCGTGTGCTGCGTGGGTTTGGTTTTGAGCTCGCCGGCAGCCGCGATCCAGGGCACATAGGACAGGTGCACGAAAGCCGTGTTGTTGGGCCCCAGCTTGAGGCTCATTTGGCGCACCGCCTCCAGGAAGGGCAGGGACTCGATGTCGCCGACCGTGCCGCCAATTTCCACAATCGCCACGTCCACCGCGTCAGGCAGTCCATAGCCTGCGCCACGCATGATGAATTCTTGAATTTCGTTGGTGATGTGCGGGATCACCTGCACCGTCTTGCCCAGGTAGTCGCCACGGCGCTCTTTTTCAAGCACGCTTTTGTAGATTTGGCCGGTGGTGAAGTTGTTGCTGCGGCGCATGCGCGTTTCAATGAAACGCTCATAGTGGCCGAGGTCCAGGTCGGTTTCGGCGCCGTCGTCGGTGACAAACACCTCGCCGTGCTGAAACGGTGACATGGTGCCAGGGTCCACGTTGATGTACGGGTCCAGCTTGATGAGGGTGACTTTGAGGCCCCGCGATTCAAGGATGGCGGCCAAAGAGGCGGAGGCGATTCCCTTGCCCAGGGAAGACACCACACCGCCGGTCACGAAGACAAATTTGGTCATGTCAGAAAGGAACGCATGGCAGTTCCTTGGTGGGAAATTCAGATTATAAGGGCCGCCATCTGCGCGCCCGGCCGGTCATGGCGGCCAATCTTGTACATTGCGCGCATGAGTTCAATCCCAAATGCCGACGCCCTGGCCGGCACTTCGTTACCCCAAGGGCCATCCCCACTGGCTGGCAAGCACCTTGTGCTGGGCTTGTCGGGCGGCATCGCCTCCTACAAGGCCGCCGAGCTGTGCCGCGCCTTGGTCAAGGCCGGCGCCAGCGTGCAAGTGGTCATGACCGAGGCCGCTGCCCACTTCATCACGCCGGTGACCATGCAGGCCCTGAGCGGCCGGCCTGTCTACACCAGCCAGTGGGATGCGCGCGAGGGCAACAACATGGCGCACATCAATTTGTCGCGCGAGGCCGATGCCATTGTGGTGGCGCCGGCCAGTGCCGACTTCATGGCCAAGCTGCTGCACGGTGGGGCCGACGAGCTGCTCAGTCTGATGTGCTTGGCCAGGCCCCTGGCCCAGGTGCCGCTGATTCTGGCGCCCGCCATGAACCGCGAAATGTTCGCCCACCCCGCCACCCAGCGCAACATGGCGCAGCTGAGCGCCGACGGCGCCACCGTGCTCGGCGTGGGCACGGGCGAGCAGGCCTGCGGCGAAACCGGCGATGGCCGCATGCTCGAAGCCGATGAACTGCTGGAAGAGCTGGAAGCCTTTTTCACGCCCAAACTGCTGGCCGGCCAGCATGTGCTGGTGACCGCCGGCCCCACCTACGAGGCCTTGGACCCGGTGCGCGGCATCACCAATTTGTCCAGCGGGAAAATGGGTTTTGCGATTGCCCAAGCAGCCTGGCGGGCGGGCGCCCAAGTCAGCTTGGTGGCCGGCCCCGTGGGCTTGGCCACCCCGCGTGGGGTGCAGCGCGTGAACGTGCAGTCGGCCGAGCACATGTGGCAGGCGGTGCAGCCATTGGCGCAAGTGGCCAGCGTGTTCATCGCGGCGGCGGCTGTGGCCGATTGGCGGCCTGCGCAGGCGGCCACGCAAAAAATCAAAAAAGACGCCAGCGGCGCCACGCCCGACTTTCACTTTGTGGAAAACACCGACATTTTGGCCAGCTTGGCGCGCTCGGGCCGGGCGCAAAGCGGGGCCTTGTTTTGCGTGGGTTTTGCGGCCGAAAGCCACGATCTGCAGGCCCACGCCCAGGCCAAGCGGCTGCGCAAGGGGGTGCCGCTCTTGGTGGGCAACATTGGCCCGGCCACCTTTGGCCGCGATGACAATGCGCTGCTGCTGGTGGACGAGCACAGCTGCGAGGCCTTGCCGCAAGCGCCCAAAACAGTGCTGGCCGCGCAACTGATAGAGCGCATTGCACAGCGCCTGAATTCCTGATTTCTCAATCCCGCCATGAACATCGACGTCAAAATTTTGGACCCCCGGCTGCAGGGCAACTTGCCCAGCTACGCCACCCCAGGCAGCGCCGGCCTGGACTTGCGGGCCTGCCTGCAAGAGCCCTTGACTCTGGCGCCCAACGCCTGGCAACTGGTGCCCACGGGCATGGCCATTTACTTGCAAGACCCGCGCTTTGCGGCCCTGATCTTGCCGCGCTCAGGCCTGGGCCACAAGCACGGCATCGTGCTGGGGAACTTGGTGGGGCTGATTGACAGCGACTACCAGGGCCAGCTCATGGTCAGCGCCTGGAACCGCAGCACCACGGCCTTCACCATAGAGCCCATGGAGCGCATTGCCCAACTGGTCATCGTGCCCGTGGTGCAGGCCACGTTCAATGTGGTGAGCGAGTTTGAAGCCTCCCAGCGCGGGGAGGGCGGCTACGGCTCCACTGGGAAAAACTGAAGCGTTTCAGTGCAGGGTTGGGCCAGGGCTGCCCGCATCGGTCAAGTTCATGGACGATTCGAGTTTGAAAAACCCTGTCCCCAAAGACCCTTGCTCTGACTCTTCTGGGGTGGCGGCGCGCACCGAAGCCACTTGGATGTGCAGGCGAATGGCAATGCCGGCCAAGGGGTGGTTGCCGTCCAGCACCACGTGCTCAGGGTAGATGTCGGTCACGGTGTACATCAAATCTGGCGAAGGGTCGCTGCTGGCGCCGGCCGGCAGGCTGTGGCCATCGTAAATCATGCCTTCTTCGAGTTCGGCCGGAAACAGGCTGCGCAGCTCAAGAAACACCAGGTTTTCGTCGTAATCGCCAAAAGCCTCTTCGGGCTCCAGGTGCAAATCCACTTTGGCGCCCACCTCGTGGCCTTGCAAGGCTTTGTCTATGCTGGCCAGCAGGTCATGGCCGCCGACTAAAAATTCGATGGGCTCGTCCAATTCGTCGAGCACTTCACCCAAGGTGTCTTTCATCACCCAGGTGAGCCCCACCACGCAGTGTTCACTGATTTTCATTCCACAATTGTCACATGGATACCCAACACGCTTTGCCACTCCTGGGGGGGCTGACACCCCAGCAATTCATGCGCCGCCATTGGCAAAAAAAGCCTTTGCTGGTGCGCCAAGCCATTGCGGGGTTCAAGCCCTTTCTGAGTACCTCAGAATTGTTTGAGCTGGCCGGCAGGCCAGAGGTGGAGTCGCGCTTGATTGTGCAAAAAACAGGCCCAAAAACCGCTGGTGCACGCGCCCAAAGCAGCTGGGCCATGAAGTCTGGCCCCTTTGCGCGCCGCGCCTTGCCGCCCTTGAAGCAGCCGGGCTGGACCCTGTTGGTGCAAGGCGTGGATTTGCACCACGCGCCGGCCCACGGCTTGTTGCAGCAGTTTCGGTTTTTGCCCGACGCCCGGCTTGACGATTTGATGATCTCCATGGCCACCCCTGGCGGCGGGGTGGGGCCGCATTTCGACAGCTACGACGTGTTTTTGTTTCAGGCCAGCGGCAGTCGGCGCTGGCGCATCAGCGCGCAAAAAGACTTGAGCTTGCAGCCTGATGTGCCTTTGAAAATTTTGCAGAATTTCCAGGCCGAGCAAGAGTTTGTTCTGCACGCCGGCGACATGCTTTACCTGCCACCGCGCTATGCCCACGATGGCGTGGCGGTGCACGCCGAGGAGGGAGAGCCAACGGCACCCTGCATGACTTATTCCATCGGTTTTCGCGCGCCCCACGAAGCCGAGTTGGTCTGTGCCCTGTTGGAGCGCTTGTCCGAAGTGGTGGTGGACGAAGCCGAGGGCCTGCCCGCCCGCTTCTACCGCGACCCTGGTCAGCTGGCCACAGCCACTCCGGCCAAGTTGCCCGAGGATCTGGTGCAGTTTGCGCGCACCGCCTTGGAGCGTGCGCTCAGCCCTGGGCTTTTGGCCTCGGTGTTGGGTGAGTACCTCAGCGAGCCCAAGCCCTCGGTGTGGTTTGAGGCGGGCCAGCAAGAGCTGACATGGCCGCCTGTGACGGGCTTGCGCTTGCATGCGCGCACCCGCATGCTGTACGACGAGGCGCATGTGTTCATCAATGGGGAGAGTTTTTTAGCCCGGGGTGCCGATGCGCGTTTGATGCGTTGTTTGGCCGACCAGCGAAGCTTGTCAGCTGGCCAATGGCGCAAGGCCAGTGCCGATGCGCGTGAGGCGCTGGCGCAGTGGCTGGACGATGGCTGGTTGACTTTGGACACCGCTCAAGCAGCCCCCTTGTCCTGAGCTGCGCAGGAGCGACTTGTCGGTGTTTGTATCAAAGGCAAGTTAGGGCTTATACTCATGGGCTGGATTGATTGCGCTCGAGGTAGTTGATCTGGCAGAAACACTTGGGCTTTGCCTTGGGGTTGCTGCGAAAACGAAAAAATTTTTTCCATTCATCAAGGATCCTTAAAAATGAACAAATCTCTTGCACTGGCCGCCATCGTTGCTGCCTTGGCCCTGTCTGCTTGCGGCAAAAAAGAAGCTGCTCCAGCTCCTGCACCCGCACCCGCCGCTGCACCCGCACCTGCTGCTGATGCCGCTTCTGCTGCTGCACCCGCCGCTGCACCTGCTGCTGACGCCGCTTCTGCTGCCGCTCCTGCTGGCGATAAGAAGTAATTTTTTACTTCTTTTGTCAAAAAACCGCCTCAGGGCGGTTTTTTTACGCCTGTGCAAACCTCTTGCAGCCAGGCTGTGGGTTTTCACACCGTGAGCCAGTCCGAGCCCGTGAGCGCATCGGCCACGGCAATCTCCACCCCGTCGCCCAGCACCTGACGCAGGGCAGCCTCGGCCAGCTCGGGGCGGTTGTTCTGCCGGCTCAGGTGGCCGGCCAGCACACGGCGCAGGCCAGGCTGGAGGTGCTTGGCAATGTCTGCCGATTGCGCATTGGCGAGGTGACCCCACTCACCGCCCACCCTTTTCTTGAGAAAGTGGGGGTAGGCCGAGCTGCTGAGCAAGTCCGGGTCGTGGTTGCATTCGAGCAGCAAGGCTTGACATCCTTGCAAGCGCTGCAGCACGCTGGCCGGGGCATGGCCCAGGTCGGTCAAAATGCCCAAGGCGCGCTGCCCATCGCTGCAGTGAAGCTGCAAGGGCTCGCGCGCGTCGTGGGGCACCGCAAAAGGGCGCAAGGCCATGGCGCCCAGGTCAATGTGGTCTCCGTCAGCGGTCAGGTGCAAGAGCTCGCCGAGTTCGGGCTGCCCACAGCCTCGCCAAGTGCCCTCGCTCATCCAGATCGGCATGCCATGGCGGCGCACCAAGGCGGGCGCGCAGCCCACATGGTCGCCATGCTCGTGGGTGATGAAGATCGCATCAATGTCTTGCACGCCCAAGCCAGCGTTGGCCAAGCGCTGGGTCAGGGCGCGCAGGCCCAAACCACAATCGACCAGCAGCCGAAAAGGCCACAGTCCTGTGGCCTCCACCAAAGTGGCATTGCCTGAGCTGCCGCTGCCCAGGCTTTTGAAGCGCAGCACCAGGGCCGCTCTGGGGGCGGTTTACTTCAGGTCGTCCGCGATCACCTGAACAATGCGTTTGGCATTGGCCGAGGTGTCGGGCTGACCTTGGGCATCGAGCACAGACACCGTGGTTCGGTTGGCCTCGCTGCGCAGCGCAATGCGGTACTTCAGGGGGGCGGGGGCGGTGCTGCTGCTGAACAGGCGTGCGAACAGGCCTTTGTCTTTTTGGTCGGCCAGCGGGTCCACATAGCGGACAAAGTAAATGCCTTGGGCACGGTCGCGGTCTTCCACGGTAAAACCGGTGCGGTCCAGCGACAGGCCAACCCGGCGCCAGGCCCGGTCAAAACCTTCAGAAATGTCCACCACGGGCTGATTGGCTTGGCTGGACACGCGGGCCACCGGTGGGCGGGCGGCAGGCGCTGCCGCGTTGGCTTGCTCTTTGCTCGACCCTAAGCGAACCATCAAGCGGCGCAAAAACTCCGCTTCGAGCTCCGGGTCGGCCGGTCTGGGTTGCCAAACGGTGCTGCCGCTGTTGCCAGAGCCGGGCTGCACCACCTCAATCAAACCACGGTGGCTGATGAATATCTCGGTCTGACCGTCGGCGGTGCGCTCTAAGCGGGTGCGGAACTTGTCGCGCTCGCCGGTGGAGTACAGGTTGTCAATCACGCGGCCAATGCTGCGGCGAATAAAGTCTTGCGGCAGCTTGGCGCGGTTCTCCGCAAAGTCGGTCTCCACAATGCCCAATTTTTGGTCTTCAATGTTGAGCAAAAAACCCGCTTCTTGCCAGAACTCGCGCACCGGCTCCCAGAGCTTGTCGGGTGAACGGGCCACCACCAGCCAGCGCTGGTTGCCGGCGCGCTCGACACGGATGTCGCCCAAGTTGGTGGCGGCTGTGGTCACATTGCCTTGGGCCGTGGCCGTGGCGGAGGCTTGGTTGGACTCAAAACGCGAGGCGGTGACCGCAGCGCCCGGCACGTTGTAGCGTGGCTCGCGGCTCAGTTGCGTGAGGTCGGGTGGCACGTCCAGTGCCGGCGTGGTTTTGCTGCCGCTGGACTTGTAGTCCACCTTGTCGCCAGACATCAGGCTGCCCAGGCTGGAGCAACCAGCCAAGCCCAGCACCACAGCCGTCAGGGCCAAGGAGCTCAAAACGCGCTCGGCGCGTGTGGAAAAAATGGGGTTCACTTCAGGGTCCTTGGGTTCAGATCAGGCCGCAGGCCTTGAGCGCGCCTTCAAGCACGGGCTCGTTGGCGCTGTCCAGCGGGGTCATGGGCAGGCGCAGGGTGGGGCCGCACAGCTGCATGCGGGCCATGGCCCATTTCAGCGGAATCGGGTTGGCTTCGACAAACAATTGCTTGTGCACAGGCAGCAGCGACAGCTGAATCTCCATGGCGCGGCGCGCGTCGCCCGCAATGGCGGCCATGCACATCTCATGCATGAGGCGGGGCGCAATGTTGGCGGTCACACTCACATTGCCCTGGCCGCCGCACAGCATCAGCGCCACGCTGGTCGGATCGTCACCGGAATACAGGGCAAAGTGGGCTGGTTTTTCTTTGATGAGCCACAGCGCGCGTTCAATGTTGCCGGTGGCTTCTTTGATACCGACAATGCCGGGCACCTGGGCCAAGCGCAGCACCGTGGCATGCGCCATGTCGGCCACCGTGCGGCCAGGCACGTTGTAGAGCACCATGGGCAGCTCAACGGCCTCGGCAATGGCGCGAAAATGCTGGTACTGGCCTTCTTGCGTGGGCCTGTTGTAGTAGGGCACCACCTGCAGCTGGCAGTCCGCCCCCACGCTTTTGGCAAAGCGCGCCAGCTCGATGGCCTCGGCCGTGGAGTTGGCGCCGCAACCGGCCATGATGGGGATGCGTCGGCTGTGCGCATGCGCCTGCTCCACCGCCACGCGAATGATCTCGCAGTGCTCCTCGACGTTGACCGTGGGCGACTCGCCCGTGGTGCCCACCACGCAAACGCAGTCTGTGCCTTGCTCAATGTGCCAGTCCACGAGTTTGCGCAGGGCAGGGTAATCCACACTGCCGTCGGCCTGAAAGGGCGTGGCCAAGGCCACGATGCTGCCGGTGATCATGTTCATTGCATTGGAGCGGGTTGGGTGCTTTGCTTGGGGGCAAAACAGCATTGAATTGGTTGGTCATTCTACCCAGCGGCCTGCAGGCCCATTCCTGCGGCCTGGGCTCAGCCCAGCAGGTGCCTGGCAGGCTCTGCACCCACGGCTTGACCCGCTTCGCGCACGGCCACCAGGCGCTGCACAAAGCGCTCAGGCCTGCCGTCTCGGGCGGCCTCCCAGCCGTCTTCAAAGGCCACCGTGCGCAAGCCCGCAAAGGTGCTGAGCAATTCGCCGGGCTGGAGTAAAAATTCGGGCCGGGAGGGCTTGCCAATGCGGGCCTGAGCCGCCCCAAAGGTTTCATACAGGAGCACGCCGCCAGGGGCCACACTCTGGGCGATGGTGGGCAACAGGGGTCGCCACAGGTAGTTGGTCACCACCACGGCCTCAAACTGGCGCCCTTGGAGCGGCCAGGGGCCTTGTTCGATGTCGGCCAGCACGGTCTGGCAGCGCTCGGCCGGCAGGCCCAGGCCTGACAGGGCGGCGGCCGAGCGGTCCACACCCACCACGCGGTGGCCCCGCTCCATGAACCAAGCCAAATGCCGGCCCTCGCCACAAGCAATGTCCAGAACCACCCCATGCGCAGGCACCAAGTGCGACCAGCGCTGGACCCATGTCGACGCGCGGCGGGCGTCTGCGCCCGGCCCCAGGCAGCCCGCGGTCAAGGATGCAGGGTTCTGGGAAGCGTTCAAAAGCAGGCCCACACCTGGTCGGCCACCAAGATCAAAAAATCAGGCTGGGTGTAAAGCAAAAGCACGCCCAGGCTGAGCAACACGGCGGTTGCCAGGGCGGCGCTGCGCATCAGCTTGACTGAAAGAGGGTGGGCCATGGCTGTATTTTGTCAGGCGGCCACGGCCTGTGGGCCGCGTTCTATGGGCGCCTCGCGCACCGGCAGGTTGACCAAGGCGGCAAACACCCCCAGGGCAATGGCGATGTACCAAACGATGTCGTAGCTGCCCGTGCGGTCATAGAGCACGCCGCCCAGCCACACGCCCATGAAGGAGCCCAGCTGATGGCTGAAAAATATAAACCCGCTGAGCATGGACAGGTACTTGACACCAAAAATCTGGGCCACAGAGGCATTGGTCACAGGCACCGTGGACAACCACAGCAAGCCCATGGTTGCTGAAAACACATACACGCTCATGGGCGTGAGCGGCACCATCAAAAATACGCTGAT
>CANHKH010000094.1 GCA_947460165.1 Comamonadaceae bacterium | reverse complement strand
CTCTGAAGGCAGCTATAATGGACAGCTTCGGTGTGTGGCGCAGCCTGGTAGCGCACTTGCATGGGGTGCAAGGGGTCGAAGGTTCGAATCCTTTCACACCGACCAAAACATCAATGGCTTACAGCTCCATCGAGCTGTAAGCTTTTTTTTTCGTCCGTGCGATCCTCGCTCGCGCTGAGCTTTTTCAGCCCAACACGGGTTTGGGCGGGGTCAGAATCTCATGGCTCATGACTCATGAGTGAGTGGGTGGGACAGACAGATGTGCACGGGCTGGCACCTCGTCTTGCCAGGGCACCCAGCGTCACTTGCGCTCTCAGTCCTTAGCCCCTTTGCCGAAACACAGCAAGTCTGGGTCATAATTCTTTAGGTGAATAACCTAAGTGATGCTGCACTACTAGTGGTTACACTTGCTTTCACACTTCATTACAATTAATTCGACTTGAACTGGCTTTGTAAGAGGTCCAGGGTTCGGTCAAAGTCGCGTCTCCAGCGCTGTGGAGGGGCGACCCTACAACGCGAGGAAGAGGCCCATGCACATCGGTATTCTTGAAGACGACGCGGCGCTGGCCAGCCATGTCTTAAAGGTCATTGAGTCGCAAAACCACACCGGTGCGATTTTCCCGACGGCCAAGGCTTTTTTTGCCGCGGCCAAAAGGCATACCTTTGACCTGTTTGTGTTCGACTGGCGGTTGCCCGACCAAGACGGCCTGACGGTCTTGAAGCTGCTGCGTGCAGGCTCTTTTCAGCAGGATGTGCCGGTGATTTTCTTGACCGGCATGCACGATGAGCAAGCCATCGTGGCGGCCTTGGAGGCTGGCGCTGAGGACTACTGCATCAAGCCCGTGCGACCGGCCGAGTTTTTGGCCCGCGTGGCCGCCCTCAAGCGCCGCGTCTACCCCACCCGCCAGCACTCCGGGCCCATGGTCTGCCTGGGCTACACCTTTGACACAGCCAAGCGCCACATCAGCTGGGAGGGCGGCGAGGCGCAGTTCTCAGGCAAAGAGTTTGAATTGGCCCGCTTTCTGTTTGAAAACTCAGAGCGTTCACTCTCGCGTGAGCGTCTGATGCAAGAGGTCTGGGGCCGTGAAGATGACCCTTTCTCGCGCACCCTGGATGTGCACATCTCCCGCATCCGTTCGCGCCTGAACCTCAGCGGCAACTCTGCCCTGCGGCTGCGTTCCATACACGGGTTTGGCTACCAGTTGATCACCACCGCCACGCCAGACCAAACGGCCGAGTAAGCCTGGCCTCCCGCCAAGCGTGCAGCAGCGGGCGTGGCTGTGGGCCAGTTCGGTGTCCGCTGTGATCCGGCGACAATCCACGCATGCCCATTCACGCCATTGAAGACATTCTTTTTTCCCAGGGTTTTGGCACGCGCCGGGTGTGCGCTGGCCTGGTGCAACAAGGCCTGGTAGACATTGAGGGGCGCACCCTGGACGACCCGGCAGAGGCCTTTGAGGCGACTGGCCTGAGCTTCACTGTGCAAGGCAAGCCCTGGGCTTACCAGGCCCAGGCCTACCTCATGCTGCACAAGCCGGCCGGCCACGAGTGCTCGCAAAAGCCTGGTGCCTGGCCCAGCATTTACACCTTGTTGCCCGGCCCCATTCGCCAACGCGGCGGCGGCGCAGCCGCCGGGGTGCAGGCGGTGGGTCGGCTGGACCAAGACACCACAGGTTTGTTGCTGTTGTCCGACGATGGCAAATTCATACACCGCATGAGCTCGCCTCGCCACCATGTGCCCAAGGTCTACGAGCTGGTCACCAAACACCCGGTGACGCCCGCTCAGGTGAGTCGATTGCTGGCAGGGGTGGTGCTGGACGACGACCCCAAGCCCGTGCGGGCCGCGGCCTGTGAGCACACCGGTGAGCACCACCTGCGGCTGACCTTGACCGAGGGCAAGTACCACCAGGTCAAACGCATGCTGGCAGCGGTGGGCAACCGGGTCGAGCAGCTGCACCGTTCATCCATAGGCGGCCTGGTGCTGCCAGCCGATCTGGCGCCCGGCCAGTGGCGCTGGCTCAGTGCGGCTGATTTGCAAAGCATCAGCGCGTAAAACCCCAGACCTTGTCCTGCGGTAGGCGGCCATGAGCGTGAAGCCTTCGCTGCCCCGTTAAACTCAAATCCATCCATTTTTTGATGGCCATTGCCCCAGCCCGCCATGGGCTGGGGACTTCTGCGAAAGACATTTGTGACGCATGTGTTACAGCGAGCTGGGCTCGCGCTGGCCTTTTCATGGCTGTGCAGCTTGGGGCTGCCCGCCTTGGCGCAGGCCTTGCCGCCATTGTTCGTTCTCAACTCTTTGGACAACAACGTCAGCGTCATTGACCCCAGCACCTGGCTGGAGACCCGGCGCATTGCCACCGGCAAAGAGCCGCACCACCTGTACATGTCGCCGGATGAAAAGTCGGTCATCGTGGCCAATGCCATGTCCGACTCGCTGACCTTTATAGACCCCAAAACCGGTGAGGTGCAACGCACAGTCCGCGACATCATTGACCCCTACCACCTGCGGTTTTCGCCCGACATGAAGTGGTTTGTGACGGCCGCCAACCGGCTCAACCATGTGGACATTTACCGTTGGGACGGTCAGAACCTGGCTTTGCAAAAACGCATCAACACCGCCAAAACGCCCAGCCACCTGTGGATAGACAGCAAAAGCAGCACGGTTTACGTGACCATGCAAGACAGCGACGAGCTGGTGGCCATAGACCTGGCCACGCAGGCCTTGAAATGGCGCATCAACACCGGCCCCATGCCCGCCGACCTGTACGGCTTGCCCGGTGACAAGCAAATCCTGGTGGCGCTCACGGGGGGCGACTCGGTGGAGCTGTTCGACGTGTCGGGCAAAGAACCGGTGCGCGTGCGCAGCCTTCAGACGGGCAAGGGGGCCCATGCCTTCAGAGCCCTGGGCGACGGCCGCCATGTGCTGCTGAGCAACCGCGTGGCAGACACCGTGAGCAAAATCAACCTTCAGACCCTGCAGGTGGTGAACACCTTCAAGGTGCCGGGCGGGCCAGACTGCATGGACGTTTCGCGCGACGGCCGCACGCTCTATGTCACCTCCCGCTGGACGCGCCGGCTCTCGGTGCTCGATTTAGAGAGCGGGCGCATGTTGCGCCAAGTGAAAGTGGGAAAGAGTCCCCACGGGGTGTGGACACTCAACCATGCGCCCCGTTGACTCGCCTGGGCCTCATGACTTGCCGCGGGCGGCTTGGCTGAGCACTTGCCTTGCTGCCCTGCTGGCCGCCGCCAGTCTGTCAGCGGCTGCCAGCACTTGCCCGCCAGAGCGTGCGGTGTACCTGACTCTGGACACCGGCCACATGGGGGTGGCGCCTTTGATGGCAGAGGTCTTGGCACGCCAGCAGGTACAGGTGAGTTTTTTTGCGGCGCACGAGCGCACACAAACCGGCGACGGCAGCTTGGGATCGGATTGGGCGCCCTGGTGGAAGGCCCGCGCTGCTGAAGGCCATGTGTTTGCCTCACACACCTACGACCACACTTACTGGTTGGCCGACTTGCCGCCCCAGGGCGACCAAGCCCGCTTCAAGGTGCGGGCCTCGGCCGGGCCACAGCAAGGTCAGGTACAGACTTGGACCGCAGCCCAGTACTGTGAGGAACTGCACCGCGCCAGCCGCCGCCTGGCCGAGGTGACCGGTCAGCCCCCGCTGCCGCTGTTCAGGGCCCCCGGTGGCAAAACCTCGCCCGCCCTGCTGCAGGCTGCCAAGGCCTGCGGCTACCAGCATGTGGGCTGGGCACCGGCAGGGTTTTTGGGTGACGAGCTCTCCAGCAGCACCCATTCCAATGAACGCTTGCTGGCCAGCGCCTTGGCCCATGTTCGCGCGGGCGACGTGCTCATGGCACACCTGGGCATTTGGTCGCGCCAAGACCCGTGGGCGCCGGCGGTGCTCGAGCCCTTGATCGTGGGGCTCAAAAAGCGCGGTTTGTGCTTTGCCACGCTGCGCGAGCATCCTTCTTACCGCCGCTGGGTGACCAGCCAAGCCAGCCCGGCAGGTGCGCGCTGATGAACGAAGTGATCTTGGCCGTGAGCGAGGCCTTTGGCCAAGTACAAGCTGCCGTGTTTGAGGCCGTGGCGCCCTGGTTGTTTGAGCTGGGCCTGGGCCATTTGCTCGAAGACGGCTACGCCGCCACCGGCTGGTTGCTGCTGGGCTTGGTGCAAATCGCGGTGCTGCTGCTGGTCTTGGCCCCGCTGGAGCGCTGGCGGCCTGTGGAGCCCGTGACCGACCGCGCCACCGTGCGTGTGGACATGGTCTACACCCTGATTCACCGGCTTGGCGTGTTCCGGCTGGGCTTGTTTTTCGCGCTGGAGCCGGTGTTCAACCACCTCTTTGGCCTGTGGCGCACGGCAGGCGGGCAAACCTTGCACCTGGACCAACTCTGGCCGGGGGTGACCGACGGGGCGCTGGCCAGCTTTGTGATTTACCTGCTGGTGTTTGACTTTTTGGCCTATTGGATACACCGTGGCCAGCACGGCGTGCGCTGGTGGTGGCAGTTGCATGCCCTGCACCATGCGCAGCAGCAAATGACGCTGTGGAGCGACAACCGCAACCACTTTGTGGACGACATTGTGGTCGACGTGCTGCTGGTGCTGGCCGCCCAGCTCATTGGCGTGGGGCCACAGCAATTCATGGTCTTGATCGTGCTGAGCCAGCTCAGTGAGAGCTTGCAGCACGCCAACTTGCGCCTGGGTTTTGGCCGCTGGGGCGAGCGCTTGTGGGTCAGCCCGCGCTTTCACCGCTCGCACCACAGCGTGGACCATGGCCACCACAACTTTGGCGTGCTGCTGCCTTGGTGGGACATGCTGTTTGGCACGGCCCGCTTTGAGGGCGGCTTTGGCCCCACCGGCCTGCCCGACCAAGTCGAGCAGCAGCGCGACTATGGGCGCGGTCTGTGGGCCCAGCAATGGCTGGGCTTGAAGCGCTTGGTGGGCCGGGCCTGACAATGCCCGCTAGGAGCCCCCCATGAACCCCATGATTGATGCCTTTTGGCGCGCCGCGGTGTATTGCCTGCATCCGCGCGTGATTGCGCTGTCTTTTTTGCCCCTGGCCGTGATGGTCGCGGTCGCCCTGGGTCTGGGCTACTTTTTCTGGAACGACGCGGTGGACTTCATCAACCTGCAGCTGACGAGCTGGACCGCCATGGACTGGCTGGGCCAGTGGTTGGACCGCCTGGGCTTGGCGGGTGTGCGCCTGGTGCTGGCGCCGGCCTTGCTGCTGTTTGCCAGCATTCCCTTCATTGTGGTGGCCTCGCTGCTGATGGTGGCGGTGTTCATGATGCCAGCCATGGTCTCGCTGGTCAGTGAGCGGCGCTTTGCCGGCCTGGAGCGCAAAAAAGGCGGCGGTTTTTGGGGCAGCCTGGCCTGGTCGCTGGGCTCCACCCTGGCGGCTTGCCTGGCACTGCTGGTGTCCGTGCCGCTGTGGCTGATCCCTCCCTTGGTGCTGATCTTGCCGCCGCTGATTTGGGGCTGGCTGACCTACCGCGTGATGGCCTATGACGCGCTGGCCGAGCACGCCAGCAGCCAAGAGCGGCATTTGCTCTTCAAAACGCACCGCCTCAAGTTGCTCACCATAGGCATCGCCAGCGGCTATTTGGGCGCCTTGCCCAGCGTGCTCTGGGCCTCGGGCGCCATGTTCATCGCCATGGCCCCGGTGCTGGTGCCCTTGGCCATTTGGATTTACATGCTGGTGTTTGCTTTTGCATCGCTGTGGTTTGCACACTTTTCGCTGGCGGCCCTGGCGCAGCTGCGGGCTTTGCCCGCCGTCCCAGCTGAGCCCGCCCAGGCCGTGGTGGCCCCCGTGCCCATGGAGCCGCGCTCGGCGCCCAGCGCTGGCGCGGGCGATACTCGCCTTTGACCGATCTTCACCTGAATCACCCCCTTGCCATGATCCCTTCCTTCGGCCTCATCATCGTCGGCGACGAAATCCTCTCCGGCAAACGTGCCGACAAACACCTGGTCAAAGGCATTGAACTGCTCAAGGCCAGGGGCTTGACGCTGAGTTTTGCCAACTACGTGGGCGACGATCCCGAACGCATCACCGACACGCTGCGCCAAGCTTTTGCTGGCGCGCGTGAGCGCGGCGAGGTGGTGTTTTCTTGCGGCGGCATAGGCGCCACGCCCGACGACCACACCCGCCAGTGTGCGGCGCGGGCGCTGGGGGTGGACTTGGAGTTGCACCCCCAGGCCAAGGTCTTGATCACCGAGCGCATGCAAGACACCGCGCGCGAGCAAGGCACCGTGTTCAACCCGGACAGCCCAGACAACATCCACCGCCTCAACATGGGCATGTTCCCGGCGGGCTGCGAGATCATTCCCAACCCCTACAACAAAATCCCAGGCTTTCGCTGCGTGGCAGGGCCAGGCGCGGTGCATTTTTTGCCCGGCTTTCCCGTGATGGCCTGGCCCATGATGGAGTGGGTGCTGGACACGCACTACGCGGCCCACCAGCGCCAACACAACCATGTGGAGAAGTCCGTCATTGTGTTTGGCGGCATGGAGGCCACCCTCACGCCGCTCATGCAAGCGCTGGAAGCTGGTCACCCCGAGATTCGGGTCTTCAGCCTGCCCAGCGTGGACCACCCGCAGCTTGGCCGCCACATTGAGCTGGGCGTCAAAGGCGAGGAGGCCGCGGTCGCGCAGGCCTACCCGGCCTTGCTCGAAGGCCTCAAACCTTTTGGTGTGAGCTTGGGCCCTGAGTTGGTGCGCTGAGCCTGAACTGCGTTTGCACCAAAAAAGAGCTTAATTTGCACTTTATTGGTGCATTCGCAGCGAGCGCAGCGGTATTTTCTTGCGTGGGCATGCCTGAAAGCGGTGCGGTTCACGGCACAATGCTCGGTTGCGCTTGGCTGCAGGCCGATGACTTTGGCACAGAAACTGCATCTACCGTCTCTGAAGATTTATTCAACCCACTTATTTCGCTCAGGAGAATTTGATGGCAAAGACCATTGCAGACGTGATGAAAATGGTCCAGGAAAACGAGGTCAAGTTCGTTGACTTCCGTTTCACGGACACCCGCGGCAAAGAGCAGCACGTGACCGTGCCGATCTCGCACTTTGACGAGGACAAGTTCAGCGCCGGTCACGCCTTTGATGGCTCCTCCATCGCCGGCTGGAAAGGCATTGAGGCTTCGGACATGCAACTCATGCCCGACCCCAACACGGCCAACATCGACCCCTTCTTTGAAGAAACCACGATGTTTTTGCAGTGCGACGTGGTCGAGCCCAGCGACGGCAAGTCTTACGACCGCGACCCCCGCTCCATCGCCAAGCGCGCCGAGGCCTTCCTCAAGGCTTCGGGCATTGGCGACACCGCCTACTTCGGCCCCGAGCCTGAGTTCTTCATTTTTGACGGCGTGCGCTGGAGCAATGAGCCCGGCAACGTGATGTTCGCCATCGACGAGTACGAGGCCCCCTGGAACAGCGGAAAGCAGCTCGAAGGCGGCAACCGTGGCCACCGTCCCACCGTCAAGGGTGGCTACTTCCCCGTGCCCCCGGTCGACAGCACGCAAGACATGCGCGCCGAGATGTCCCTGATTTTGGAGTCGCTCGGCATTCCCGTGGAAGTGTTCCACCATGAAGTGGCGGGCGCGGGCCAAAACGAGATCGGCACCAAGTTCTCCACCCTGGTGCAGCGCGCCGACTGGACACAGATTCTGAAGTACGTGGTCTGGAACGTGGCCAACGCCTATGGCAAGACCGCCACCTTCATGCCCAAGCCCTACGCCGGCGACAACGGCTCTGGCATGCATGTGCACCAGTCCATCTGGAAAGACGGCAAAAACCTGTTTGCCGGTGACGGCTACGCCGGTCTGTCGGACTTTGCGCTGTACTACGTGGGCGGCATCATCAAGCACGCCCGAGCGCTCAACGCCATCACCAACCCCGGCACCAACAGCTACAAGCGCTTGGTCCCTGGCTTTGAAGCCCCTGTGAAACTGGCTTACTCGTCGCGCAACCGCTCGGCCTCCATCCGCATTCCTTATGTGGCCAACCCCAAAGGCCGCCGCATCGAGGCACGCTTTCCCGATCCATCGGCCAACCCTTACCTGTGCTTCTCGGCACTGATGATGGCCGGTTTGGACGGCGTGGAAAACAAGATCCATCCGGGCGAAGCCGCCACCAAAGACCTCTACCATCTCCCGCCAGAAGAAGACAAGTTGGTGCCCACCGTTTGCCACAGCCTGGACCAGGCCCTGGACTACCTGGACAAGGACCGCGGCTTCTTGACCAAGGGCGGCGTGTTCACCGACTCCATGCTCGATGCCTACATTGAGTTGAAGATGGGCGAAGTCACGCGTTTTCGCATGGCGCCGCACCCGGTGGAATACGACATGTACTACTCGCTGTAAGCAGCGCTTGGTGCAACAAAAGGACGGCCCAGGCCGTCCTTTTTTGTTTTTCGTGGGCAGTTGCGTTGCCGCCATGGTCTTGCCGCCTTTGTGGGCTGCGTTGGAGGTCCGCTGAACGGCAGGCGTCGCATGCAGGCAAGCTCTTAAGCTCCATTTTTTTAAATCTGCTGCATCCTGTAGACAGCCTGCTGGCGAAGAAGGTGGCGTGGCAGGCCCTTGGTGACCGACGCCGCCCCATGTGCTGCTGTGTGCTCAATGGCGCTGCACCTCCTGCCTGCAACCATGCATTTGCATGTCTCAAAGCGGCTGCGCTTGGATTTTGCAGAGCAAAGCGCCATACTCAGAGTTGCCCCACCCTTCATTCGTGCCATGCACCTGCGCTGTCTTTGCTTTTGTGTTGTCCTCGGCCTGCCGGCTTGGCCTGCTTGGGCGCAAACGCTTGTTTTTCGCTGCGGCAACGAATACACCAACGACGCCCGCCAGGCCGAGCAGCGCGCCTGCCAAGCGCTGGAGTTGGGCCCTGTGACCGTGACAGGCACCCAGGTGATGCGGCCTGCAGCGCCCGCACCGGCCTCTGCGCCCGCCGACAAACGCAGCCCGGTCAGCGCAGAGCCTCGCTTGCCCCAGAGCAAGCCTGAGACCCGCATCGATGCCGCGGTGCAGCGCTCGCGCGATGCCGACGCCCGCCAGATTCTGGAGGCCGAACTGCGCAAGGCCCAAGCGCGCTTGGCGCAGACCCAGGTCGAGTTCAAGCAGGGCGAGCCCGACAAGCAAGGCCTGGAGGGACGCAACCACCAACGCTACCTGGACCGGGTGCAGGCGCTGCGGGACGACTTGGTGCGCCAACAAGCCGATGTGGCCAGCCTGCAGCGTGAACTGGCGCGGCTGCCCGCCTCTGCCGTGGCCTCCACACCTTGAGCCGCCAAGTGCGCATGCGTCCAGTGCCCTCGGGTCTATCTGTGAAAATGCCAGGCGTGAGTGTTTCTGCCCCTACTCCTTCTCGCTTCCAGGCCCTGGACCTGCTGGCCACCCTTGTGGAGGTGGTGCTCACCGTCGGAAGCGTGGTGATTGCCAATTCGTCCCTGGAAGATTACTTGG
>CANHKH010000093.1 GCA_947460165.1 Comamonadaceae bacterium | reverse complement strand
TCTTTCCGGGCTTTTCAGGCACGCTGGCCACGCCCCAGAGCGCCGCCACTTCGGCGCGGTGCTGCGGGTTGGCCAGGTCGCGGTGGGCGGACAGCAGGTTGGCCAGGCCGCCAACCTCGCGCCCCCCCATGGCGTTGGGCTGGCCGGTCAGCGAGAAAGGCCCGGCGCCGGGCTTGCCGATCTGCGCGGTGGCCAGGTGCAGATTGATCAGTGCCGCGTTCTTGGCCGTGCCGCTGCTGGACTGGTTCAGGCCCTGGCAATACAGGCTCAAGGTGGCGCTGGAGGTGGCAAACAGCTTGGCGGCGGTGAACAGGTCTTCTTGGGTGATGCCGCAGGTCTGGGCCACCAGGTCGGGCGTGCAGTCGCGCACGGTGGCCTTGAGCGCCTCAAAGCCCGTGGTGTGCGCGGCCATGTAGGCGGTATCGACCCAGCCTTCCCACAGCATGAGGTGCAGCATGCCGTTGAACAGCGCCACATCGGTGCCGGGCAAGAGCGGCAGGTAGAGGTCGGCGATCTCGGCCGTGGCGGTGCGGCGCGGGTCGCAAAAAATAATCTTCAGTGCTGGGTTGGCGGCCTTGGCGTCTTCAATGCGCCTGAACAAAATCGGGTGCGCATACGCTGTGTTGCTTCCCACAATGAAGATGCACTGCGCGTGCTTGACGTCGTCATAGCAGGTGGGCGGTGCATCGGCGCCCAGGGTTTGCTTGTAGCCGGCCACCGCGCTGCTCATGCACAGGCGCGAGTTGGTGTCTATGTTGTTGCTGCCTATCAAGCCCTTGACCAACTTGTTGAAGACGTAATAGTCCTCGGTCAGCAACTGGCCGGAGACGTAAAAGCCGACGGCGTCCGGGCCGTCTTGTTGGATGATTTGGGCGAACTTGTCGGTGGCCAGGTTCAGTGCCTGGTCCCATGAGACTGGTTTGGCGGCGTCGCCCCGGGTGGCCCGCAGCAAGGGCTGGAGCAGCCGCGCTTGTTGGGTGACCGAGGCCGAGGCAGTCAGCGCCAGCGTTGAGCCTTTGGTGCACAACCGGCCCAAATTGGCCGGGTGGTCCGGATCGCCGCGCACGCCGGTGATCTGAGCGCCGTCAGATTCGATGATGACGCCGCAGCCTACGCCGCAGTAGGGGCAGGTGGAGCGGGTTTCGGTATTCAATTTTCAGGCTTTGCGAGAGGGTTCAACATCAGGAAACGGTGGTGGCACGCGATGCCCCCACCCCGGCCCTCCCCCAGAGGGGGAGGGAGGAATGCGGGGCCTTGGCTTCGCGCGGAGGAATGCGGGGCCTGGGCTTTGCTCCCTCGCCCCTCTGGGGAGAGGGTTGGGGAGAGGGGCACGCAGGAGGAAACGGTGGGGCCACGCGATGCCTTCACCCTAGCCCTCGCCCAGAGGGGCAGGGGATAAGCCGGAGAGGGCGGGAGAACGGGGGCCGGCTGCGGGCCGCGTCAGGTCAGTGGCGTGTGTGGCCAGTTCAGCCGCGTCCAGAAACACCTCGCCGGCTTGTACCTTGACCGCAAAGCGCGGCGTGCAACCCTCGTCAGGCGCCTTGGCACAGCCTCCTGCCAGGTCTATCGTCCAGTTGTGCAGCGGGCAGGCCACGCTGGTGCCAAAGACCATGCCTTGGCTGAGCGGCCCGCCCTTGTGCGGGCAGCGGTCGAGCAGCGCGAACACGCCGTCTTGGTCGTTGCGGAACACCGCCACGTCCAGGCCCTGTGCACGCGCCACGCAGCGAGAACCCAGGACTGGGATGTCGGTGAGCAGGCAGATTTTTTTCCATTCAGTCATGCGTGAGCTTTCAGGCTGAAAGTTTTTCAAACTGCCGGGTGTCGACTTCGGCTTGCTTGAAGTCAAACCACGGGTCGGGCTCGCCGTCCAGCGCAAATTGCAGGCGCTCCCACAGGGCTTTGCGGCCTTCGTGGTCGTCCAGGATTTTCTTTTTCACGTGGTCCAGGCCCACGCGGTGGACGTAGTGCACCGTGCGCTCCAGGTACCAGCCTTCTTGGCGGTAGAGCTCGCAAAAAGCCCCGGTGTACTCCAGCACTTCTTCAGGGGTCTTGAGCTTGGTAAAGAAATGCGCGACCTCGGTTTTGATGCCGCCATTGCCAGCGATGTACATCTCCCAGCCCGAGTCCACGCCGATGATGCCCACGTCCTTGATGCCAGCTTCGGCGCAGTTGCGCGGGCAGCCGCTGACGGCAAACTTCACTTTGTGTGGGGCGTACATGCGCCACATGGCGCGCTCGAGGTCCTTGCCCATTTGCGTGCTGTCTTGCGTGCCCATGCGGCACCACTCGCTGCCCACGCAGGTTTTGACCGTGCGCAGCGCCTTGGCATAGGCGTGGCCCGAGGGCATGCCTATGTCTTTCCAGACCGCTTGCAGGTCTTCTTTTTTCACGCCCAGCAGGTCTATGCGCTGGCCGCCCGTGACCTTGACGGTGGGGATCTTGTATTTGTCTACCGCGTCGGCAATGCGGCGCAACTCGCTGGCCGTGGTCTCGCCACCCCACATGCGCGGGATCACGCTGTAGGTGCCGTCTTTTTGAATGTTGGCGTGGCTGCGTTCGTTGATGAAGCGGCTTTGCGGGTCGTCCTTGGCCTCTTTGGGCCAGGTGCTGGTCAGGTAGTAGTTGATGGCCGGGCGGCAGCTCGAACAGCCGTTGGGCGTGCGCCATGCCATGAACTGATAAACCTCTGAAATCTTGAGCAGCTTGTGGGTGCGTATGGCTTCTCGCACCGCCTGGTGGCCGTGGTCGGTGCAGCCGCACATGGCTTTGAGCTTGGGCGTGGCCGAGTAGTCGCCGCCGGCGGTGAACATCAAAATTTGCTCGACCAAGCCGGTGCACGAGCCGCACGAGGCACTGGCTTTGGTGTGCTTGCGCACCTCGTCCAGCGTGAACAGGCCTTTGTCCTTGATGGCCTTGCAAATGGCGCCTTTGTTCACACCATTGCAGCCGCAGACCTCGGCTTCGTCGGGCATGGTGGCGGCCTTGCTGTGGCCTTCGTGGCCGACGTCGCCGATGTTGGATTCGCCAAACATCAGTTTGTCGCGGATGTCCGCAATGTTGCGGCCGTCGCGCAAGAGCTTGAAGTAGTAGCTGCCGTCCACCGTGTCGCCGTAGAGGCAGGCGCCCACCAGCTTGTCGTCTTTGATGACCAGCTTTTTGTACACGCCGCCAAACGGGTCGCTCATGACGATCTCTTCGGCGCCTTCGCCGCCCAGAAAGTCGCCCGCTGAAAACAGGTCTATGCCTGTGACCTTGAGCTTGGTCGAGGTCAGCGAGCCGGTGTAGCGGCCAATGCCCATTTGGGCCAGGTGATTGGCTGCCACCTTGGCTTGTTCAAACAGCGGCGCCACCAAGCCGTAGGTCACGCCGCGGTGCGCCGCGCACTCGCCCACCGAGTAAATGCGTGCGTCGGTCACGGTTTGCAGGGTGTCGGTGACGACGATGCCCTTGTGGCAATAAAGGCGCATGGACTCGGCCAGTTCGGTGTTGGGCCGAATGCCCACCGCCATGACCACCAGGTCGGTGTCCAGCACGCTGCCGTCCTTGAAGTGGATGGCTTTGACGCGGCCTTCGGTGTTGCCCGTGAGTTCCTGGGTGTGTGCACCCATCAGGAATTTCAGACCTCGCTCTTGCAGCGACTTTTGCAGCAGCCGGCCGGCCACAGCGTCGAGTTGGCGCTCCATCAGCGTGGGCATGACATGCACCACGGTCACGTCCATGCCCCGCAGCATCAAACCGTTGGCCGCTTCCAGGCCCAGCAGGCCGCCGCCTATGACCACGGCTTTTTTGTACTTGCGGGCCGCCTCAATCATCTGCTGGGTGTCGGCCATGTCGCGGTAGGCGATCACGCCTTGCAAGTCCTTGCCAGGCACTGGCAGGATAAAGGGTTTGGAGCCGGTGCAGATCAGCAGCCTGTCGTAGGCCACCTCGGTGCCGTCGTCGGCGCGCACCAGGCGCTTGACGCGGTCGACCTCGACCACTGTCTTGCCCGCGTGCAGCGTGACTTGGTTGTCGGTGTACCAGTCCCAGCTGTTGAGCACGATCTCATCCATGGTCTGCTCACCGGCCAACACGGGTGACAGCAAGATGCGGTTGTAGTTGGGGTGGGGCTCTGCGCCGAACACCGTGATGTCGTAGAGCTCGGGCGCGATCTTGAGCAACTCTTCCAGCGTGCGCACCCCTGCCATGCCGTTGCCCACCATGACCAATTTGAGTTTATGCATGGCTGGTCCAGGGTGAATCCATTGTTTTTTTGATTACTTTGAAACTCATTGCATGTCCTTTCCTGATCGAAATACGATGTTTTCAGCACAAATTGTTAATTTTTGTCTCATACTCGCACTTGTTCCATACAGCCGAGCAAAGTGGAAAGGGCGAACATGGCAGACAAAACCTGCATGCAAGAGGTCAGTGCCTCCCCGCAGGCCGTGGCTTTCTGGAGGCCTCGTGACTGGGGGTTTTTGACGGCGCTTGGCCTGGCTTTGCTGGCCGTGGTGTGGTGCGGTCGGTTTTCCTTCAACGAAGGCGTGTTGCTGGAGGTGACCAAGTCCAACGGGGAGGCGGTGGCGGCTTGGGCCGCGCAGCTGGCCGATCGCAAGGGCACGCCCTTGACCTTGGCCACTTGCGCGTCCATCACTGGTGAATCGCCTGCTTTGCAGGGCGAGGCCGATTGGGGCAGTTGTCGCCAAGCACTGTTGGCCGAGGGCGGACCTTTGGCCCAGCTGTCCAACCCCTTTGGCCCCCAGAACCCCGTGGTGGGCCCGCGGTGTGACAAAAAGAACCCGAACGCGCGGGGTGTGGTGATGCTTGAAAAGGGAACCTCCTCGCTGCCCGGCATGCCCGCACATGTGACGTGGGAGCTGCTTTCTGATGAAGATGCCCTGGTGCGTGGCATGCTGCTGCGCGTGCAAGCCTGTGATGCAGGTGGGTACGCCCTGAAAATTGCGGAGATCAAGCTGTGACGTCGGCCAGTCCCGCGAACCCGGCTGAAAAAGCCCCTGGCATGGGCCCTGGTGTGGGGCTGCGCCAGCGCCTTTACCGCCTCTTGCTCGATGCGCACACCCCTGGCAATTGGCATCTGGTGGTGGACCGCTTTTTGGCCATCTTGATCATTGCCAACTTGTTTGCTCTTTTGTTTGAGCATGTGGAGGTGATCCATTCGGCTTACGCGCCTTGGTTCCACTGGTTTGACGTGGTCTCGGTGCTCATCTTCACCGCCGAGTACTTGCTGCGCTTGTACTTGGCGCCTGAAGACCCGGAATTTACCGGTGCTCGCTTTAAGCGTTGGGCCTATGTGCGCAGTCCCTTTGCCATTGTGGATTTGCTGGCCATCTTGCCGTTTTTCTTGTCCATGTTTGTGCAGCTCGATTTGCGCGTCTTGCGGGCCTTGCGCCTCTTGCGTCTTTTCAAGCTGCTGCGTGTGCTGGTGCCTGCGGTGCATGAATTCAGGGCACTGAACCGCGGCCGCAGCTTTCGCCAGCATGTGCATGCCCTGGTCTGGCCCAGCGAGCATGGTGGACGCTTGCACCACTACTTTGACACTTTTTTGGTGGTGTGGGTGGTGATCTCGGTGGTGGCTGTGGTGCTGGAATCGGTGGATTCCATCCACTATGTATTGAACCTGGAGTTCATTATTTTGGACACCGTGGCGGTGGCCATCTTTACCACGGAGTTCATGCTGCGCCTGTTTTCTGCAGTGGAGCAGCCCGGCTACCGAGGGGCGGTGGCGGGTCGGCTTCGTTTTGTCCGATCGCCCGGGGCTTTGATAGACCTGATTGCCATCCTGCCCTTCTTTTTGGCGGTGCTCCTTCACCACGTGATCGACCTGCGATTTTTGCGCGTGTTCCGCCTCATGCGCTTGCTCAAGCTGACGCGTTACACAGGCGCCACCAAAACCCTGGGCATTGTGCTCAAGCGCGAATGGCCTGTGCTCATGGCTTCGGCCTTCATCATGCTGCTCTTGGTGGTGCTCACGGCCAGCTTGGGTTACCTCTTTGAGCACGAGGCACAGCCTGACAAATTCGAGAACATTCCGCAGTCGATTTACTGGGCGGTGGTCACCCTGGCCAGTGTGGGCTATGGCGACATCTCGCCCGTGACGCCGGCCGGCCGAGCCATGACCATTGTGCTGGCCTTGCTGGGCATTGGTATTTTTGCCATTCCGGCTGCGCTTTTGTCCTCGGCTTTCAGTGACCAGTTGCGCATTGAGCGCGAAAAACTGCAAAACGAGTTGTTCATCATGCTGGCCGATGGCGTGATTTCCGACGACGAGCGCGAAACGATTGAAGCGGAGGCCAAGCGCCTGCACCTGGGCCGTGACGAGGTCGACCGCCTGATTGAAAAAGCCAGGCGCCAGCGCGAGGCCGCCTCCAACCACGCGCTGATGGCCATGCCCCAGCTGATTGCGCAGCCCGCCGCTGCCGTGGAGCGCTACCGGGAATTGCTCAGCCAAATTCGCCAACTGGCGGTATTGGGCGACAACGCGCGCATGACCGAGCTGATGGCCTCGGGTGACAGAGCCACCGGCTTTGAGCGGCAAGCCTGGCAGTGGATCAACCAGCGCATTCATGAGGATGTTCCGGCCAAGCCCGCCGATTAAGCGGCTGTCTTTTCGACATGCTGCTGGCGCGTGTACAAAAAGTCGATCACCGCTTTGCGGTACTGCAAGTAGTCCCGGCTTTCGGCCAGGGCCACCCTGTCTCGGGGGCGTTCGAGCTCGACCTGCAACACCTCGCCAATGGTGGCAGCCGGACCATTGGTCATCATCACGATCTTGTCTGCCAAAAGCACCGCCTCGTCCACGTCGTGGGTGACCATGACCACGGTGCTGTGCGTGTTGGCGACGATCTGCAGCAGCTCGTCTTGCAGCTTGGCGCGGGTCAGCGCGTCGAGCGCACCAAAGGGCTCGTCGAGCAGCAAGACCTTGGGCTCCATGCTGAGCGCCCGGGCAATGCCCACGCGCTGCTTCATGCCGCCAGATATTTCACCGGGGCGCTTTTGTGCGGCAGCGCTCAAGCCGACCATGGCGAGAGCAGCGTCGGTGCGGGTCTTGAGTTGGGCCTTGCTGTCGGTCTTGGCAAACACCCGTTCCACGGCGAGGTAGACGTTTTCAAAGCAGGTCAGCCAGGGCAGCAGGGAGTGGTTTTGAAACACCACCGCGCGCTCGGGGCCTGGGCCTGAGATTTCGCGGTTGGCGCACAGCAGCGTGCCCTCGGTGGGCATGGTCAGGCCGGCGATCAAATTGAGCAGCGTGGACTTGCCGCAGCCCGAGTGGCCGATCAGCGCCACAAACTCGCCCTTGGCCACGGTCAAGTGGATGTCTTGCAAGGCGCAAAAAGGCCCCTTTTTGGTATTGAAGGTTTGCACCACATCTTGAATTTCGATGTACTTGTTGCTCAACGAGGCGTTCATGGCCATGCCCTTTCAGTTCTTGACTTCTTCAAAGGTGAAGGCGGTCGCCAGCTTGATGAGCGCGACTTCCAGCACCAGGCCAACGATGCCGATCACAAAGATGGCGATGATGATGTTCTTGACGTTCAGGTTGTTCCACTCGTCCCAGACCCAAAAGCCTATGCCCACGCCGCCGGTCAACATCTCTGCCGCCACAATCACCAGCCAGGCCGTGCCCACGGCCAGGCGCACACCGGTCAGCATGTAGGGCAGCACGGCGGGGAGCAAAATTTTGGTGAAGATCTTCCACTCTGACAGCTGCAGCACGCGCGCCACGTTCATGTAGTCCTGAGGCACGCGTTGAACACCCACTGCGGTGTTGATGACCATGGGCCAGATGGAGCATATAAAGATGGTCCAAATGGCCGCCGGGTTGGCGCCCTTGAACACCAACAGGCCAATGGGCAGCCACGCCAAAGGCGAGACCGGCCGCAACAGACTGATGAGCGGGTTGAACATGCGGCTTAAAAAATTGAAGCGGCCTATCAAAAAGCCCACGGGAATCCCCACCAAGGCCGCCAGGCCAAAACCCAGGGCCACGCGCTTGAGCGAGCTCAGCACATTCCAGCCTATGCCTTGGTCGTTGGGGCCTTTGCTGTAAAACGGGTCGCTGAAGATGATGGCCGCTTGCAGCGCCGTGTCCCTGGGCGAGGGAATGCGCCCTGCTGTGCCCAAAGAGACGGCCTCCCACACCAGGGCCAGCAGGCCCAGCCCTAAGAGTGGCGGCAACACTGTCAACCACAGCGGTGAGCTTTCCCGTGAGACCTTGACCGGTGAGGCAGGCTTGTTCAAGGCTTTGCGCGCTTGGGCTGACGCCACAGGCGCTGCGGCGGCATCGCTGGCAAGCGCTTGCGCGGGCTCTGCGGGGGGGTGAAAAACGGCACTGACCATGGCTGAACCTTTGAAAAAATGAGGCGCTTACAGCGCCAGCGCTCAAGCGTGAATCTTGAAGCTGTCAGCGTATTTTTTGGGGTCCTTGCCGTCCCACACCACACCGTCCATGAACTTGCTGCTGCGCAGCTCGCTCTTGGGCAAGCTGGCTTTGGCCAGGGTGGCGGCTTGCTTGTAGATCTCGATTTTGTTGACTTGCTTGGCCACCGCCAGGTAGTCCGGGTGCTCTTTGATCAGGCCCCAGCGCTTGTGCTGGGTCATGAACCACATGCCGTCTGACAGGTAGGGGAAGTTGACCGCGCCGTCGTTGTAGAACTTCATGTAGTTCGGGTCGTCCCAGGTTTTGCCCATGCCGTTTTGGTAGCGGCCCAGGATGCGCTGGTTGATGGCGTCCACGCTGGTGTTCACATAGGACTTGTCGGCCACGGTCTCGGCCATCTTGTTCTTGTTGGACAGGCTCGCGTCTATCCACTTGCCCGCTTCCAAAATGGCGGCCATGACGGCGCGTGTGGTGTTGGGGTATTTCTTGGTGAACTCGTCGGTGGTGCCCAGCACTTTTTCAGGGTGGTCTTTCCAGATGTCTTGGGTGGTGATGGCGGTCACGCCAATGCCGTCCATGATGGCGCGGTGGCCCCAGGGCTCGCCCACGCAAAAGCCGTCCATGTTGCCCACCCGCATGTTGGCCACCATTTGCGGTGGCGGCACGGTGATGACCTTGGCGTCCTTCATGGGGTTCACGCCGTTGGCCGACAACCAGTAGTACAGCCACATGGCGTGCGTGCCCGTGGGAAAGGTCTGGGCAAAGGTGTAGTCGCGCTTGTCGCTGGCCATGAGTTTGGCCAGGCCCGCGCCGTCCACGCCGCCTTTGTCGGCGACTTTTTTGGACAGGGTGATGGCCTGGCCGTTGTTGTTCAGGTTCATCAGCACGGCCATGTCTTTCTTGGGGCCCGAGGTGCCCATGTGCACGCCATAGACCAGGCCATAAAGCACATGGGCAAAGTCCAGCTCGCCGTTGACCAGCTTGTCGCGCACGCCGGCCCAGCTGGCTTCTTTGGTGGGGATGATGGTGACGCCGTACTTTTTGTCAAAGCCCAGCACCGAGGCCATCACCACCGAGGCGCAGTCGGTCAGCGGGATAAAGCCGATCTTGACTTCTTTTTTCTCTGGGGCGTCCGAG
>CANHKH010000092.1 GCA_947460165.1 Comamonadaceae bacterium | reverse complement strand
TGTTCACGCACGGCGGGCATTTTCAAAATCTTGACCACTTCGGCATTGAGCTTGGCAATGACCTCGGGCGGCGTGCCGGCGGGCGCGTACAGCCCCGACCAGGCCTGGGTGTCATAGCCCTTGAGCCCGGCTTGGTCCACCGTGGGTACATCAGGCAGTTGTGAGACACGGCGCAAGCTGCTCACGGCCAGGATGCGGGCCTTGCCCGATTTCACGTGGCCTATGCCCGTGGGCATGTTGATGAACATCATGTTCACTTGTCCGCCAATCAAGTCCGCCACGGCGGGCGGGCCGCCCTTGTAGGGAATGTGCGTGATGTCCACTTGGGCCATGAGCTTGAACAGCTCAGACGACAGGTGGCTGGAGGTGCCTTGGCCCGTGGAGGCAAAGGAGATTTTCCCCGGCGATTTCGCGGCCAGCGCGATCAGCTCTTTGACCGAGTTCGCGGGCAAGGCGGGGTTGACGATCAAGATGTTGGGCACCGTGCCCACCAAGGTGATGGGCGCCAGGTCTTTGAGGGGGTCGTAAGACAGCCGGCTGTACAGCGAGGTGTTGATGGCCACAATTTCTGAGCCCATCAAGAGGGTGTAGCCGTCAGGGGCCGACTTGGCCACCGCCTCCACCGCGATGTTGCCACCCGCGCCTGCGCGGTTTTCCACCAGCACCGGCTGACCCAAGGACTCGGACAGCTTGGTGCTCACCACCCGGGCAAAAAAGTCTACGGTGCCGCCCGCTGGGAAGGGCACCACCATCTTGATGGGTTTGGACGGAAAGCTTTGCGCGTTGGCCGCCAGGGCGCTCCACATCAGTGTGAGCGCAAAAAGGCGCGGAAGCATGACTCTCAATTGAAATCTCCTGGGTCTTTTGACCATCAAATATGCAGTCTAGCAACATGACGGGACTCACCCGCAAGGCTTGCACGCGCACTTGATGGGGCTCTTCAATGCTTGGCACAGGCTGGCCCAACAGACTGGTTTGCTCGAAAGCCGATTGTGTGGGCTTGGCCAGGCGCGGTGTTCAGGGTCAAAGAGGGGCGCGGCCCAGCTGCGCCAGCAGCCGCTCATGAATGCCGCCAAAGCCGCCGTTGCTCATGCACAGCACATGGTCGCCCGCTTGCGCTTGAGCCAGCACTTGGGCGATGAGCTCATCCACGTTGGCACCCACCTGGGCTTTGCCCCCCATGGGGGCCAGCACGGCGCTTGCGTCCCAGTCCAGCCCACCGGCATGGCAAAAAGCAAGGTCGGCTTCCTCCAGGCTCCAGGGCAACTGGGCCTTCATGGTGCCCAGCTTCATGGTGTTGCTGCGCGGCTCAAAGACCGCCAAAATGCGCGCCTTGCCCACCTGGCGGCGCAGGCCATTGACCGTGGTGCGAATGGCCGTGGGGTGGTGGGCAAAGTCGTCGTACACATGGATGCCGCGCACGGTGCCGCGCAGCTCCATGCGGCGCTTGACGTTTTGAAAGCTGCCCAGGGCGTGCGCCGCCACGTGCGGGCTCACGCCCACATGCTCGGCCGCGGCGATGGCGGCCAAGGCGTTGAGCTGGTTGTGCACCCCGCCCAAGTCCCAGTCCACCTGGGCCACGGCTTGCCCGCCTTGTTGCACCGTGAAGCTGCCTGGTTCGCCCTCGGCGCTGAAGTCGCTCTGCGCCGCGCCAAAGCTGCGGGTTTGGCTCCAGCAGCCCTGGGCCAGCACGCGCTGCAAGCTGTCCTCCAGGCCATTGAGCACCACCCGCCCTGTGCCGGGCACGGTGCGCACCAAATGGTGAAACTGACGCTCTATGGCGGCCAAGTCGGGAAAAATGTCGGCGTGGTCGAATTCAAGGTTGTTGAGCACGGCCGTGCGTGGCCGGTAATGCACAAACTTGCTGCGCTTGTCAAAAAAAGCCGTGTCGTACTCGTCGGCCTCAATGACGAAGGTTTGGCCCTGACCCAGCCGGGCAGACACGCCAAAATTCAGCGGCACACCGCCGACCAAAAACCCAGGCGCCAGCCCCGCTTGCTCCAGCACCCAGGCCAGCATGGAGGTGGTGGTGGTTTTGCCGTGGGTGCCCGCCACAGCCAGTACATGCCGGCCTTGCAGCACATGTTCTGCCAGCCATTGCGGGCCGCTGGTGTAGGGCAAGCCGCGTTCCATGATGGCCTCCATCAGGGGGAATTTGGCGCTGCCGTCGGCCAGGCGGCTGCGCGAGACCACGTTGCCCACCACAAACATGTCGGGCGAAAAGCCCGCCGCGTCCAAGGGCTCGGCCCCATAGCCTTCGGTCAGCTCAATGCCCAAGGCGCGCAGCTGATCGCTCATGGGCGGGTAGACGGCCGCGTCGCAGCCGGTGACGCGGTGACCGGCTTCGCGGGCCAAAGCGGCCAAGCCGCCCATGAAGGTGCCGCAAATACCCAGGATGTGAATGTGCATGGCCAAATTGTAGGAGCCGGCTGGCGGGCACAATCTGGGCCATGCCAGGCATGCAAGACACCGATCCGCTCAAACTCGAGGTGGCCCAGGTCGCCGCCGCCTTGGTGGTCGATGAGGGGCTGGAGTATGGCGCGGCCAAGCGCCGCGCCCTCAAGCAGTTGGGCCTGCCGCCGCGCACCCCCTTGCCCGACAACGACTTGGTGGACGACGCGGTGCGCGAGCACATTGCGATTTTTTGTGGGGATACCCAGCCCGCCGAGCTGCGCGCCTTGCGGGAGCTGGCCTTGGTCTGGATGCAGCGCTTGGCCGAGTTTCGCCCGCACCTCGCAGGCGCGGTGTGGCACGGCACGGCCACGCGCTTGTCAGACATTTACTTGCAGTTGTTTTGCGATGACCCCAAATCGGCCGAGTTGTCGCTCATTGAGCACCAGGTCGACTTTGAGGTCAGCCGTGTCACGGGCTTGCACGGCGAGGCTGTGGACGCCCTGAGCCTGCGCAGCCTGTGCAAGCCCATCAACGAAACTATAGGGGTTCACCTGATGATTTATGACCACGACGATGTGCGCGGCGCCTTGCGCCCCGACGGCCGGGGCCGCAGCCCGCGCGGCGATGCCGCAGCCCTGGCCCGCTTGTTGGAGGCCACCGCATGACGCGCAGGGCTTGGCTGTTTGCCAGTGCGGGTGCTGCTGCGGTGCTGGCAGGGGCGGGCAGCGCATGGTGGCGTTGGCGCTTGGACGCGCCGCCAGTGGCCGAGGGCCTGGAGACTTTTTGGGGCAGCACCTTGGATTCGCCCGAGGGCCGGCCTGTGCCATTGGCTGGCTTCAGGGGCAAGCCTTTGCTGGTGAATTTTTGGGCCACGTGGTGCCCCCCTTGTGTGGAAGAGTTGCCCCTGATCAATGCTTTTTATGAGGCCCAGCGTGGCCGAGGCTGGCAGGTGCTGGGCATTGCCATCGATCAGCCCAGCGCTGTGAGGCAGTGGCTGCAGCGCTCGCCTTTGTCATTTCCTGTGGTTTTGGCGGGTTTGCAAGGCACGGAGATGAGCAAAAGCTTGGGCAACCAGGCTGGCAGCCTGCCTTTTTCAGTCTTGTTCGGTCCGCGAGGCCAGGTGTTGGAGCGCAAACTCGGGCAGTTGCATGCGGATGAGTTGAAAAACTGGGCGTCCAAAGCTTGAGCGGTTTTTCAGGCCCTAGCTGTGCTTAATTTATCTGAATCTTGCCCCATCTGCCCGCTAAAATCTTTATTTTGATTCTTTGGGATTGATGCACTTGCAGTCCGGTGTTCATCGCGGGGTGTATTTGAACGCGGCCCTTCTGGTCTGGCTGGTTCATGTGGACAGCTTGTTCGGCTTGTCGGATTTGTCAATAAGTGCGACTTAATTCGATTTTGATTCTGATGACGATCAAAGGCAACAAATAGCGCGACAATCGACAAAAACTGAGCGTCAGCTTTCCCTTTGCGGTTGGCCCGCTTTCCCTCCTTTGCTTCGCTGAGTGCGAAGGCCTGTTGACACCCATAGGACCTCTAGTCCCCTGCCAGAAGGAATAAAACCATGGATTTGCGCAAACTCAAGACTCTGATCGACCTGGTCTCGGAGTCGAATGTCTCAGAGCTGGAGATCACCGAGGCCGAAGGCAAGGTCCGCATTGTCAAGGGCGGCGGTGTGCCCATGGTGATGCAAGCGCCGCTGGTCATGCCTGCAGCCCCCCAGGCCGCCGCTGTGCCGGTGGCCGCTGTCGCCGCAGTCCCTGCTGCACCGGCCGAGCCTGCAGGGCATGCGGTCACCTCTCCCATGGTGGGCACTTTCTACCGCTCGGCCAGCCCGGGCGCCAAGGCCTTTGTCGAGGTGGGCAGCCAAGTCAAGGTGGGCGACACCATTTGCATCATTGAAGCGATGAAAATCCTCAACGAGATCGAGGCTGACAAGTCGGGCACCGTGTCGCAAATTCTTTGCGAAAACGGCCAGGCCGTGGAATACGGGCAGCCGCTGCTCATCATCGAGTGAGCAGCCCCACGATGTTCAAGAAAATCCTGATTGCCAACCGCGGAGAGATTGCGCTTCGCATACAGCGGGCCTGCCGTGAACTCGGCGTCAAGGCCGTGATGGTGTACTCCGAGGCCGACCGCGAGGCCAAGTACGTCAAGCTCGCCGACGAGTCCGTGTGCATTGGCCCCGCGCCCTCGGCGCAGAGTTACCTCAACATGCCTGCCATCATTTCGGCGGCCGAGGTCACCGACGCTGAGGCCATCCACCCCGGCTACGGCTTTTTGAGCGAGAACGCCGACTTTGCCGAGCGCGTGGAAAAAAGCGGCTTCAAGTTCATCGGGCCCTCGCCCGAGTCCATACGCATCATGGGCGACAAGGTCTCGGCCAAGCAGACCATGATCAAGGCGGGCGTGCCTTGTGTGCCCGGCTCCGAAGGCGCCTTGCCTGACGACCCCGCCGTGATCAAGCGCATTGCCAAGTCGATTGGCTACCCGGTCATCATCAAGGCCGCAGGCGGCGGTGGCGGTCGGGGCATGCGGGTGGTGCACACCGAGGCTGCCCTGGTCAACGCGGTGCAGACCACCAAGGCCGAGGCGGGAGCTGCCTTTGGCAACCCGGAGGTCTACATGGAAAAGTTCCTGCAGAACCCCCGGCACGTTGAAATCCAGATCATGGCCGACCAGTACAAAAACGCCGTCTGGCTGGGCGAGCGCGACTGCTCCATGCAGCGCCGCCACCAAAAAGTGATTGAAGAAGCGCCCGCGCCTGGCATTGCACGCAAGCTGATTGAAAAAATCGGTGACCGCTGCGTGGCCGCCGTCAAGAAAATTGGCTACCGAGGTGCAGGCACCTTTGAGTTCTTGTTTGAAAACGGCGAGTTCTACTTCATTGAAATGAACACCCGCGTGCAGGTGGAGCACCCGGTCACTGAGATGGTCACCGGCGTGGACGTGGTCAAAACGCAGATCATGGTGGCGGCTGGCGAGAAACTCCCCTTCACGCAGCGCCAGATCCAGATCAAGGGCCACGCCATCGAGTGCCGCATCAACGCCGAAGACCCCTACAAATTCACCCCCTCGCCTGGCCGCATCACGGCCTGGCATGCACCCGGTGGTCCAGGTGTGCGTGTGGATTCGCACATATACGCCAACTACTTTGTGCCGCCCAATTACGACTCGATGATTGGCAAAATCATTGTCCACGGCGACACCCGCGAACAGGCCCTGGCCCGCATGAGCTCGGCCTTGATAGAGACCGCCGTCGAAGGCATCAATACCAACATTGCGCTGCACCGCGAGTTGATGGTGGACGCCAAGTTCATGGACGGTGGCACCAACATCCATTACCTCGAAGAGTGGCTTTCTAAGCGCCAGCGCTGAACAACAAGGATTGGCATGAGCCTGTTTGAATGGGTGGTCCTCGCGCCAGCGGACAAGGTCGACATCTTGAGCGAGGCGCTCGAAGCCCTGGAGGCCCTGAGCGTGTCGGTGGAAGACGCCGATGCACAGACGCCGGCCGAGCAAGCGCTGTTTGGCGAGCCCGGCATGCCCCCGCCCCAGGCGGGCTGGAACCGCTCGCGCATCGTGGCGCTGTTTCCTGATCAAGCCGCCGCCCAGGAAGCCCAAGCCTTGCTGCAGGCCCAGGACTTTTTTGAGGGCTGCAGTGCGGTTTCTGTGGCCGCTGTGCCCGAGCAAGACTGGGTGCGTTTGACGCAGTCGCAATTTGTGCCTGTGGAGATCACGCCCGATTTTTGGATCGTGCCGACCTGGCATGAGCCGCCCGCGCAGGCCCGCCAGGTCATTCGCTTGGACCCGGGGCTGGCCTTTGGCACGGGCACTCACCCGACCACGCGCATGTGCTTGCGCTGGACGGCCGGCGGCTTGCCTGAGCAGGCCGGCCGAGCGCCAGTGCTAGGCCGGGTGCTGGACTACGGCTGTGGCTCGGGCATTTTGGCCATAGGGGCAGCCAAGTTTGGCGCTTCAGCCCTGGACGCGGTGGACATTGACCTGGCCGCCGTGCAATCCACGCAGGCCAATGCACTGGCCAATGGCGTGAAGTTGCGCGCTGGCCTCCCTGAGTTGGCCACAGGCACTTACGACACCGTGCTGGCCAATATTTTGGCCACCCCCTTGAAGGTGCTGGCCCCGCTCTTGCGCGCTCATGTGGCCCCCGGCGGGGTGCTGGTGCTGGCCGGTATTTTGGAGCGCCAGGCCGATGAGCTGCAGCAAGCCTATGCGCCTTACTGCGCGCTGCGCGTGGCCGATGCCCAAGACGGCTGGATCTTGATGACGGCCCAGTGCTGAGCGGCTGAGTTTTGCGCGCTTGAGCCGCATCCCTGGGTGACGCGCTTGGCTGGAGGGCGATTCAGCCGCAACTCTACAATTGATATTTTGCGGCCCTTGCGCTGTGCGCGCTGGCTTTTTTGCCCATTGCGGCATGACCTTTTTTCGGACCCTCCCCCATGCCTGCCCTGATTTGCGGATCCCTGGCCTTTGACACCATCATGAGCTTTGAGGGGCGCTTTGCCGAGCAGATCCTGCCAGAGCAGCTGCACATCCTCAATGTGTCTTTTTTGGTGCCTTCCTTGCGGCGCGAGTTTGGCGGTTGCGCGGGCAACATTGCCTACAGCTTGCACCAGCTGGGCGGCACGCCTGTGCCCATGGCCATGGTGGGCAGCGACGGTGCAGACTATGTGGCGCGTTTCAAGTCCTTGGGCATTCAGACCGAGTTCATCCGCGAGTTGCCCCACAGTTACACCGCGCAGGCCATGATCATGACTGACCGGGACAACAACCAAATCACCGCCTTTCACCCCGGCGCCATGAGCCAGGCGCACCAAACACGCATTGAGGCCAGACCCGACATTGCGCTGGCCATCATCTCGCCGGACGGCCGCGACGCCATGCTGCAGCACGCCGAGCAGCTGCATGCGGCTGGCATTCCATTTGTGTTCGATCCAGGCCAGGGCTTGCCCATGTTCAACGGCGAGGAGCTGCTGCGCTTCGTGGACATGGCCACTTGGGTCACGGTCAATGATTACGAAGGCCGCATGCTCACCGAGCGCACGGGGCTGTCATCGGCTGAAATTTCTCGCCGCGTCAAAGGGCTGGTGGTGACGCTGGGCGGCCAAGGCTGTGAGGTCTGGGTGGATGGCCAGCAAACCATGGTGGCGCCCGTGGTGGCCGACAAGCTGGTCGATCCCACGGGCTGCGGCGATGCTTTTCGCGGTGCCTTGCTGTTTGGGCTGGAGCGTGGCTGGTCGCTGGTGGATGCCTGTGCCTTGGGCAACCGCGTCGGTTCACACAAAATCAGCACACCCGGTTGCCAGAACTACACGCTGGACCACTTGCGCCCCGCCTGAATTCAGGCGAAAAAAAGCCCAACATCGCGAGATGTTGGGCTTTGATCAAACCGTTGCGCAGACTCAGGGCTTGGTGGCCGTGGGGAACGGCCAAGCCGCCTGAGGGTTCAACGTGGTCTGAGCCGCAGGGGCAGGGGCAGGGGCAACGGGTGCCTTCGCAGCAGGCTTTTTGGCCGCCTTTTTGGCAGCAGGCTTTTTGGCAGCGGGCTTTTTAGCGGCTGCTTTTTTGACGGCTGCTTTTTTAGCAGGGGCCTTTTTCGCAGCTGCTTTGGGGGCGGCTGCTTTTTTAGCGGCTACTTTTTTCGCAGCTACTTTTTTAGCCGGGGCTTTTTTTGCAGCTGCTTTGGGGGCTGCTGCCTTTTTAGCGGCTACTTTTTTCGCAGCTACTTTTTTGGCAGGGGCCTTGGGAGCGGCGGCTTTTTTGGCCGGGGCTTTCTTTGCAGCTACTTTCTTCGCAGCTACTTTCTTAGCCGGCGCCTTTTTGGCTGCCACGGCTGTCTTGGGCGCAGCTTTTTTAGCCGCAGGTTTTTTTGCAGTTGCCATAGTTTTCTCCTTGATCACATTGCAAAGAGCACTTCACGACAGGTGTCCGTGAAGCGATCCGCAGCGTTGGGCTCAAAGAGCGGCCCAGCGCTGCGAACGCGGGAGCGCCAACCCAGACTTCTTCTGGCGAGAAGCTGTTGGGCAGGCGCAAATTCGGTCATCATGGTGGGTGGATTGAGCATCAGTCCCAGGACAGGGCGCCACCGGATTGGTACTCAATCACGCGGGTCTCAAAAAAGTTACGTTCTTTCTTGAGGTCAATCATCTCGCTCATCCAGGGGAAGGGGTTCTCTTCGTTCGGGAACAAAGCTTCCAGGCCAATTTGCGTGGCGCGCCGGTTGGCGATGTAGCGCAAATAGCCTTTGAACATGGAGGCATTGAGTCCGAGCACGCCGCGCGGCATGGTGTCTTCGGCATAGCGGTACTCCAACTCCACGGCCTTCATGAACAAGGCCTTGATCTCGTCTTTGAACTCTGCCGTCCACAGGTGGGGGTTTTCGAGTTTGAGCTGGTTGATCAGGTCGATGCCAAAGTTGCAGTGCATGGACTCGTCACGCAAGATGTACTGGTACTGCTCGGCTGCACCGGTCATTTTGTTTTGGCGCCCCAGCGCCAAAATTTGCGTGAAGCCCACGTAGAAGAACAAGCCCTCCATCAGGCAAGCAAACACGATGAGCGACTTGAGCAGGGTCTGGTCGGTCTCGGGCGTGCCGGTCTTGAAGTTGGGGTCCATGATCGCCTCGATAAAAGGGATCAGGAACTGGTCTTTGTCGCGGATGGACTGAACTTCGTTGTAGGCGTTGAAGATCTCGGCCTCGTCCAGGCCCAGCGACTCGGTGATGTACTGGTAGGCGTGGGTGTGAATGGCTTCTTCAAAGGCCTGGCGCAGCAAGAACTGACGGCACTCGGGTGCTGTGATGTGGCGGTAGGTGCCCAGCACGATGTTGTTGGCGGCCAAGGAGTCGGCCGTGACGAAAAAGCCGAGGTTGCGCATCACCAAGCGACGCTCGTCGTCGGTCAGACCGTTGGGGTCTTTCCACAGCGCAATGTCGCGCGTCATGTTCACTTCCTGCGGCATCCAGTGGTTGGCGCAGGTGGCCAGGTATTTTTCCCAGGCCCATTTGTACTTGAAGGGCACCAGTTGGTTGACGTCGGTCTGACCATTGATGATGCGCTTGTCGGCCGCTTTGATGCGTTTGCCGCCACCTGTGGTGAGGGCTTGGGCCGCAGGTGCCG
>CANHKH010000091.1 GCA_947460165.1 Comamonadaceae bacterium | reverse complement strand
CCTGATTGCCAATCGAGGGGAAATCGCCGTCCGCATCATCCGGGCCTGCCAGGGCCTGGGCATAGACACGGTGCTGGCGGCCTCTGAGGCCGACACCGACAGCCTGGCCGCTCGCCTGGCCGGCCGCACGGTGTGCATAGGGCCAGCCAGTGCCAGCCAGAGCTACCTGAACGCGCAGCTGCTGGTCCAGGCGGCGCTGCTGACGGGCTGTGACGCCTTGCACCCGGGTTACGGTTTTTTGGCCGAATCGGCCCAGCTGTGCCGTTTGTGCGTGGACCAAGGCATCGCCTTTGTGGGGCCCAAGGCCGAGCAAATTGAGCAGATGGGCAACAAGATACGTGCGCGTGTCCTGGCTGCCGACATGGGCCTGCCCACCTTGACAGGCTCAACCCGGGTCCAGACGCCACAAGAGGCCGCAGCCATTGCCCAACAGGTGGGCCTGCCCATGATGATCAAGGCCGCCGCCGGGGGCGGTGGGCGGGGCATGAAGATCGTGCAGCATGAAGCCGACATGGCGCCCATGTTCACCGCCGCGGCCAACGAGGCCCTTGCCGCCTTTGGCGACGGCACGCTCTACCTCGAGCGCTACATCGCCAATGCGCGCCATGTGGAGGTCCAGGTGCTGGCCGACCAGCACGGGCATGTGATTCACCTGGGTGAGCGCGACTGCTCACTGCAGCGCAGGCACCAAAAACTGGTCGAAGAGGCGCCGGCGCCCTTTTTGTCGCAGTCATTGCGGCAGCAAATCCTCGATGCCGCCGTGCGCCTGGCCCAGGGCTTTGGCTATGAAAACGCGGGCACCGTGGAATTCATCGTGGACCAAGACGCGCAGGCTTTTTATTTTCTGGAGATGAACACCCGCATCCAGGTCGAGCACCCGGTCACTGAGATGGTCACCGGCATGGACTTGGTGCAAGAGCAGTTGCGCGTGGCGCGTGGTGAGCCCTTGCGCTGGAGCCAGGCCGATGTGGTGGTGCGCGGCCATGCCATGGAGTGCCGAATCAACGCCGAAGATGTCGCGCAAGGCTTTCGTCCCAGCCCTGGGCTGATCACCGAATGGAGCCCCCCGGCCGGCCCCCACATCCGGCTTGACAGCCACTGCCACGCAGGCTACCGGGTACCGATTTTTTATGATTCGATGATTGGCAAGCTGATCGTCTACGGCATGGACAGGGAAGACGCCAGGCAGCGCATGTCCCGGGCACTGGACTTGTTCAAGGTCTCGGGCGTGGCCACCACCATCGGGCTGCAAAAATTCTTGATCAACCAAGAGCGCTTCATCCAGGGCCGCATGAACACCATGCTGGTGGCAGAGGTCCTGCCGCAGTACCCGGGCAGCTGAGCCAGCACCCCTGGCCCAAGGGGCAGCGGTGCCTTAGCCGGGCTACAGCATGGAGACGTTCACGTTCTTGATCTGCGTGAACTCATGGAGCTCCTCCTTGGACTCCTCGCGGCCCTGGCCGGACTGCTTGTAGCCGCCAAAGGGCGCGCCTATGAAATGCGAAGAGCAGTCGTTGACCCACACGTAACCGGCCTCCACGCGAGCGGCCGCCTTGTGCGCGGTCACCAAGTCCCGGGTCCAGATGGAGGCCGTCAGGCCAAAGTCCAGACCATTGACGGCGTTGAACAGCTCGTCTTGGTCGCGCCAGCGCAGCACGCACAAGACCGGGCCGAAGATTTCCTCGCACGCGATGCGCATGGACGGCGTCACCCCGGCGAACACCGTGGGCTCAATGAAAAATCCCTTTTCAAGCAAGGGGTCTGCCGGGTGGTGGCCACCAGCCACCAACTGAGCGCCCTCGGCCTGGGCGCTGGCAATGTAAGCCAGGCTGCGCTCGTACTGCGCGCGGTTGATCAAGGCGCCCATGGTGGTGTCCATGTGGGTGGCCAGGCCGGGTCGGTGGCGCTGCGCGAGCAGGGCCACCAGCTTGTCAACGAACACATCGTGCAGGCTGTCGTGGATGAACAAGCGGCTGGTCGAGCCGCAGGACTGGCCACACCAGGTGAAGTTCATGCCGCGAACCGCGCCATCCACGGCGCGCTCGAGGTCGGCGTCGGGAAAGATCATCATGGCGTTCTTGCCGCCCAATTCCAGCAGCGTGCGCTTGAAGGTGTCGGCCGCTGCGTGCAGCACGGCCCTTCCCGCCGGCACGCTGCCAATCAAGCCCACGGCCGCCACCTGGGGGTGGCTGGCCAGTTGCGCTCCCACGTCGCGCCCGCCCACCACGCAGTTCAGCACCCCAGGGGGGAACACGTCGGCCAGCAATTCCATCAGGCGCAGGGTCGACAAAGGCGCCTGCTCGGGCGGCTTGATCACCACCGTGTTGCCGGCAGCCAGTGGCGCCGCGATTTTGCCGGCGGCAAACATAAAGGGGTGATTGAAGGGATAAATGCGGGCGACCACGCCCAGGGGCTCGCGCCGGGTGTAGTTGAGCGAACCATTGCCGGTGGGGATGGTCTCGCCCTTGATCTCCAGCACCAAGCCCGCAAAGTACTCGAGCTGAGTGGCGGCAATCTCCGCATCAAAGAGCATGGCCTTGACGGGGTTGCCACAGTCGGCGGCATCGAGCAGCGCCAGATCGGCGGCATGGGCTCGAATGATCGATGCGGCCTGACGCAGACGGCGAGCGCGCTCCAGCGGTGGCGTGGCCGCCCAACCGCGAAATGCCGCTTGCGCGCTGGCCACAGCAGCGTCGACCTCGGCCGGGCTGGCCAGATCGACCTCAGCCAAGACTTCGCCGGTGGACGGGTTGATGCTCGCCAGCCGCTGTGCATCGGCACGCTGATGCCAGCTACCGCCATAAAACTGGCCTCTTTGAACCGGCAAAACGGCGGGGACGCGGGAAGACAAATCGCTGGCTTGGTCAGATGACACAGGAGGCCTCATGATGGGGGAAGTTGGTCAATGAAGTGGCAGGTCTCGGGCAGACCCACCACGTCGGCATACTTGGCCTGCAGGTCAAACAGGCTTTGCTCATGGGCGTTTTGGGAGCGATCGCCCACGCATTCGCGCACAACCATGGGGCGCAGGCCGGTCTGCAGGGCATCGACAGCCGAAGCCCTCACGCAGCCACTGGTGGTGCAGCCGGCCATCAGCAAAGTGTCTATGCCTTGCGAAAAAAGACGGGAACTCAGGTCGGTGCCAAAAAAACAAGAGGCATATTTTTTTACCAGCCAGCTCTCCCCAGGCAGGCGCTGCAGCCGGGGGTCTAGCTCCACTTCTGGCGTGCCAGCGCGCAAAGTCATCACACCGCGCTGCTTCAAGGCCCAGATGCCGGCGTCCTTGAGGTCAGCGTCGTCATAACTGACGGTGGAAAAGAAGATGGGCAAGTTGCGCGCGCGGGCGCTGGCCAGCAGCACCTGGGTGGCCGAGATTTGCGCATCCAGATTGGCGCCCAGCATGGCCTCAGGGTGAGTGAAGGCCTGGATCATGTCGATCACCAGCACCGCTGGACGCTGACCAAATCCTATGGTGAGGCCAAAACCACGCTGCTCGAAAAATTCTTTGTCAGAGCTCACAATGACTGCGCCTAGCCCATCAAACTGGGCAACCAAGTGGCGATAGGTTTGATATAAAAAACCAAGATCAGCATCAAAAGGCTGATCACCACAAACGGATAGGCCGCCGCAAACACCTCGCGCATGGTGATCTGAGGTGGCGCCACGCTTTTCATGGTGAACAGCAACAAACCAAAAGGCGGCGTCATCAGCCCGAGTTGCATGGCAATCAAAAAGAGCACGCCAAACCAGATCGGATCAATCCCCGCGCTGATCACCAAGGGCATGAAAAACGGCAGCGTCAGCAGCATCATGCTGACCTGATCGACAAAACAGCCCAGCACCAACAAGATCAGGATCATGGCCACAATCAGCATGTTGGGGCTCAAATCAAGCGAGCCCACCGCACTGAGGAAACCGTTGGTGGCCCCCGAGAACCCCAAGAGCTGGGAAAAAGCCGTGGCCCCCACAATGATGAAGAGCACCATGCACGAGACCTGCACGGTCCCCTTGAGGGACTGCACCAAGCCCTGCCAAGTCAAAGCCCGGTAGCACGCCGCCAACAAGATGGTGGCCGCAGCGCCCAAAGCCGCCGCCTCGGTGGGGGTGGAGATGCCTGAGGACATGGCGCCAATGACCACGCCAAAAATAGACAGCAAAGGCAGGACATAAAGCACAAACAGGCGCCAGCGTGGCCAGCCGGTGTAGCGCGTGCCTTCATCGTCCGCAGGAACGCTGCCAGGCACCCAAATCGCCTTGGCAATGATGTAGGCCACAAAGGTCACCGCCAACAAAATGCCAGGCACGATGCCGGCAAACAACAGCTTGGTGATGGAGATGTTGGCCAGGCTGCCAAACAAGACAATCAGCGCCGAAGGCGGAATCAACATGTCCACCCCCCCAATGGCAATGATGGGTCCCATGGCCAATGAGGGGTGGTATTTTTTCTCCAGCATGATGGGGGTCATGGAGCGGCCCAACATGGCCGTGGTGGCGATGGTGGAGCCTGAGATGGCCGAAAAAGCCGTGCCCGCCACCACAGAGACCACAGGCAGTCGGGCGGGTACGCGGTGAATCAACCGGTCGAAGGCGTCAATCACCTTCAGGGCCAAACCCGTCTGGAAAAGCACCTCCCCCATCAAGATGAACAAGGGGATGGGCGTGAGCGAGAAGGTGATGACCGAGGCAATGGAGTTGCGCGCCAACTGATCAACACCGGCCAAACCGCCCATGAAGATAAAAGCAGCCACGACATTGGTGGCCAAAAAAGCCAATGCCACGGGCAGGCCGATGAACATCAGAAAAATCACGCCTGCCAGCAATGCGGTCAGGCTGAGGGTCCAGTCCACTTTGTGCCTCCCGTTTTATTCAACACAAGCCATCAGGCCACAGAAGTGGTTTCGGCGCGGACTGCTTTGTCCCCGCTGAGCAGGCGCTGCAATCTGAGCACGCATTCAATGGTCAGAACCCCAAACAGCATGCTCGCTGGCGTGATCAACCACCACTCAGGAAAAACAAAAATCTTGAACACCAAGGAGCCCTGGGCGGCACTGGCCAAGGCCGCCTTGGCGCTGGCCCAGGTCAAAGCGCCGCAGGCCAAAATCGCCACCACATCGGCCAGCGCCTCCAGCGCCCAGGCCACGCGCGCTGGCAGCATCTTGAGCACAATGTCCATGCGCACATGAGAGCCTTGGCGCAGCAGCCAGGGAGCGGCCAGGAAGGTCGACAAATAAAGCGTGTACTCGGCCACCTCGGTGGCCCAGGGCAGGCTGCCCAATTTGGCGTTGCGCACCAACACGTCTGCGCAAATCACCATCACCATCAGAGCCACCAAGGCACAAGCGAGCAGGGCCAGCGCACTGAGCAGGCGCTGCCACTGTGCATCCAGGCGAGCAGACAGCTTCATGCGCCGGGGCTCTGTATCAGTCACCAGGCTCAGCGCGTGAGCAACTGGCGCAGCTTGGGGCCGTGCTCAGGGCTGCGCTTGTTGATGCTCTCCCAAATGGTGTCTGTGGCGCGCTTGGTGTAGGCGGCCGTCTCTGCAGGCGAGAACACAATGGGCTGAATACCGGCCGCTGTCTGGCGTTTCTTTTCTTCTTCCCATTTCTTGGGGTTGTCCAAGTTGAGGTTTTCCATCCAGATGGCGGCGCTGGTGAGCACGGCGCGCTGCTTGTCGTTCAGGCGTTTCCAGGTGTTCTGGTTCACCAACACGCCCACTTCCGTGTTGTAAAAGCCAGGCTCCACACGGTATTTGGTGTGCTCTTGCAAGCTCAGGTCAAAAATCCCAGACACCGGCCAGCCGTAACCGTCAATCACACCCCGCTCCAGTGCGGTGTAGGTTTCGCCCGGTGCGATGGTCAGCACATTGCCACCCATGCTTGTGAAAAACTCTCTGTAAATGGGAATGCCGCGCAAGCGCATACCGGCCAGATCAGGCTTGCTGATTTGCTTTTTCAAAAAGAGGTGGTAGGGCATGTTGTCAATGGCCCGTCCCAGGTAATGCGCATTGAGCTTGTCACCCCAAAGTTTGTTGACATAGTCGTAAGCGCCGTTTTTGCGCCACTCTTGCACCGGGATGGTGCTGACGGACAGGGCGTCAGATTCGGGCAGCAAGTTGGTGTAGAAATTGCCCGTGACGTTGGCCATGTCGACCACACCGCTTTTGACGGCATTGCCCACTTCAAACGGCGGCATGACTTTGGCGCCACCGCCCAGGTAATTGATCTGGATAGACCCTTTGCCTTCCGCGTTGACTTTTTGGATGAACTTTTCAAAGTTTTGCGAGAAAAAATTGCCCTCCGGCCAAGCGCTCACCGCCTTGATGGTGATCTCCTGCGCGAGCACTGGGGAGGCGCCCAGCGCCATGGCGCAGGCGGCGGTGAAAAGGCCTAGTCTTTTGATCATTTTCATTTCAAGTCTCCTGGGGGGTGGGGGATGAATCAAAGCTCAACTGACACATGAAGGCGGTCACACAAAGCAGTAACCTCCGTCGACCACAAGGGACTGGCCAGTGACAAAAGCACTGTCATCCGAGGCCAAAAAGCTGACCACGCCTTCCAGGTCTTGAGGGCCTTCTTCACGCTGAATGCAACGCATGGCGATTTGCTGGCGCTTTTGCTCGGGGGTCACGGTCTCACGGGGAATTTCGGTGTCTGTGGCCCCGGGCAGCAAGGCGTTGACGGTGATGCCGTCGGGGCCAAGTTCGCGCGCCAGGGATCGGGTCATACCCACCAGCGCTGCCTTGGAGGTGGTGTAGTGCAGGTAATTGGGGCGGCCCATCAAAAATGCAGCCGATGACACATTGATCACCCGCCCCCATTTGTGGCGGCGCATCAGCGGCACCACAGCCCGGGTCATCAAGAAAGTGCCGGTGATGTTGACATTGAGCACCCGCACCCATTCGTCCACCGGAATTTGCTCGAAGGGCCGCATGGTGATGGTGGAAAAAATCGCAGCGTTGTTGACCAACACATCGCAACGCCCAAATTCTTGCTCAATGGCTGCAGCGGCCCGCTCAACGCTGCCGACATCTGACACATCAACCGTCAAAGCAAGACAAGTGGCGCCCAGGGCCCTGAGCTCCAGGGCCACACGTTCGAGCGCTTGGGTCTGCAAATCAAGGATCACCACGCGGTGGCCCTCTTTGGCAAACCGGATGGCGTAGGCGCGCCCCAGGCCTTGCGCCGCGCCTGTGATCACGACCACCCGGCTGGCCGGGCTGCGCACTGATGGATTTGTCAAAGAAATATCCCCTTGTGCAGGCCTGTGCAAACAGGTCTGAATTTACTTAGTTGACGAACTATATGGATTGTGGCTAGTCTATGAACAAGTCGATCTTGCATCAATCTCGATTCAATCATCGATCAACGAAAACCCCTAGCAGGAGCCAGCCAGGCTGCGCCAGCCGCTGTCAAGTCGCGCCACAGATGGCTGCCCGGGCTAGACCGGCCTGGCCGCACCGATACTTGCACGCACATGATCAAACCAGACCCCGACCTGGACGCCAGTCAGCTGCTGACCGCCCAAGAAGCCAGTGCCATGCTGGGCATCAAACCAGCCACGCTCTACACCTATGTCAGCCGCGGCTTGCTCAATCCCTTGCGGCATGCCAATCGCAAAGCCAACCGCTACCTGCTCGATGAGCTTCAAAGCCTGAAGGTGCGCAGCAGCGTCAGGCAAGGCAGCGGCCCCGTGGCAGCGGCGGCCATGCGCTGGGGCCAGCCGGTGATTGACACGGCCATCACCGAGATAGAAGCAGGCGGCCCACGTTACCGCGGCCATTTGGCCACAGAGCTCGCCAGGCATCCGGGCCGGTTTGAAAATGTGGCAGAGCTGCTGTGGAGCGGCTTGCTCACCGATGGCCCCCAAACTTGGCCGGTGGAGCACATGCAAGTCGATGTGGCCCGGGCTTTGGAAGCGGTGCTGCAACAAGGCCGGACCCGACCGCGCATGATGCGGGTCTTCTCCATCGTGGCCACGGCCTTGGGCGGTGGCACTTTGGCGCAAGAGCTGCGCATGGGATCGACAGAGCATTTGTCGCGGCAAATGCTGTTTGCCTTTGCGGGGGCTTGCGGTTTGCTCGGGCCTCAGGGTGTGTATGCGGCTGCCCAAGGTGAGCAAGCGCTGGCCCTGCATGTGGTGCAGGCCATGGGGATGGCGCCTACCCCTGCTTTGGCGCAGGCCATCAACACAGCCTTGATTCTGGGCGCAGACCATGAACTGTCGTCCAGCACTTTTTCTGCGCGGATTGCCGCCTCCACGGGCGCGACCTTGCATGCCTGCGTGGTGGCGGCTTTGGCCACCCACCAAGGCGCCGCCTTGGCCGGTGGGGCCGACGCCGCCGAAGACCTGATAGAGACCCTGCAATCGAAGGCAGACTTGAAAGGTCGACTCGCCGAGGCCGAACTCAAAGGGCAGCGGATAGCTGGCTTTGGACTGCCGATTTACCCACATGGCGATCCGCGCGCGGCCATGATGATCAAACTGGCGCAGCACAACGCCCCTGGCTCTGCACAAGCGGATTTGGCGCTGCGCTTTGTGGAGGGCGTCACTGAGCGGCTGGGCCTGCATCCCAACATTGAAATGGGCTTGGTGGTGTTGTGCTCGGCCTGGCGCCTGCCGCCTCGCAGCGCCTGCGCTCTCTGGGGCATTGGCCGCACGGCCGGCTGGATTGCGCACGCCTTGGAGCAGCGTTTGGCCGGCTTCACCATTCGCCCCAGGGGCTTGTACCAAAGCAAGCGCTGAGGGGCAGCTTGTACGCGCCAGCCAGCGCGCCCGGGACACGCTTGCTTGTCAGAGCCAGCACCGCTCCCAACAACCCAAGAAGAACGACCGCTCAATTCGCCAGTGAAAACTCCACCGCCGCCAGCGCATGCAAGGCGGTGGTGTCGAAGGTGGGCAAAGCACTGTCGGCGGGGCGCACGATGAGCGGCAGTTCGGTGCAGCCCAGCACCACGCCTTGGGCGCCCCTGGCCTGCAGCCCGGCAATGCATTGCGTCAGCCATGCGCGCGAGGTCTCGCTGATCAGGCCCAGGCACAGCTCCTCAAAAATAATGCGGTGAATCTCTGCGCGCTCGGCTTCTTCAGGCACCACGCAGCGGATGCCGCGCCTGGCCAAATGCGCCACATAAAAAGGCTGCTCCATGGTAAAGCGCGTGCCCAGCAAGGCCACGGTGTGCAGGCCCTGGGCCACGATGGCGTCGGCCGTGACTTCGGCAATGTGGATCAAGGGCACCTCGGTGGCGGCCTGCACCTGCTCGGCCAGCAGGTGCATGGTGTTGGTGCCTATCAAAAGGCACTGCGCGCCGGTGGCGCTCAAGTGCCGCGCCGCCTCGCACAAGATGGCGGCCATGCCGTCCCAGTCGCCCTCTCGCTGGCGCTGGGCAATGTCTGCAAAGTCCAGGCTCACCAAGTTCAATTTGGCGCTGCGCAAGCCCCCCATGCGCTTGGCCACCTCGCGGTTGATGAGCTGGTAATACAAAGTGGTTGACTCCCAGCTCATGCCGCCTATCAGGCCTATGGTTTTCATGTGTGTGTCCGGTGGTTTGCCATGCGCTGCAGT
>CANHKH010000090.1 GCA_947460165.1 Comamonadaceae bacterium | reverse complement strand
GCACGCCACCCACGGCGCAATACACCATGCAAGCGCCGTCCAGCACGCGCATGGAGCGCTCCACCTCGATGGTGAAGTCCACGTGGCCGGGGGTGTCAATGCTGTTGATGCGGTGCTCTTCGAAAGAGCGGTCCATGCCCTTCCAAAAGCAGGTGGTGGCTGCAGAGGTGATGGTGATGCCACGCTCTTGCTCTTGCTCCATCCAGTCCATGGTGGCCGCGCCGTCATGAACTTCACCAATTTTGTGGTTCACGCCGGTGTAGAAAAGAATGCGTTCGGTCGTGGTGGTCTTGCCAGCGTCGATGTGCGCCGAAATACCAATGTTGCGATAACGCTCGATGGGGGTCTTGCGAGCCATGATGAACCTCAGGAAGAAGGAGAGTCAAATAAACAAAATCGCTGCGCCAGATTGTTCTGGCACAGCGAGCGGATCTCAGGAAACCGAGACCATACAGCCTGCGCGTGACACAAAAACTGCGTGGCCCAGGGCTTCCAAGGCCCGCGCAGCGGTCTTTAGAAGCGAAAGTGCGAGAAAGCCTTGTTGGCTTCGGCCATGCGGTGAACTTCGTCACGCTTTTTCATGGCGCCGCCACGGCCTTCGGTGGCCTCCATCAGCTCGTTGGCCAAGCGCAAAGACATGGACTTTTCGCCACGCTTTTTGGCCGCTTCTTTGAGCCAGCGCATGGACAAAGCCAAGCGACGCACAGGGCGAACTTCCACAGGCACTTGGTAGTTGGCACCGCCCACACGGCGGGACTTGACTTCCACCATGGGCTTGATGTTGTTGATGGCGATGGCAAAAGCTTCCATCGGGTCTTTGCCTGGGTTCTTTTTCTCGATGAAGTCGAGCGCGCCATAAATGATGCGCTCGGCCACTGCTTTTTTGCCGCCTTGCATGATGACGTTCATGAATTTGGCGAGTTCGATGTTGCCGTACTTCGGATCCGGCAGGATTTCACGTTTGGGGACTTCGCGACGACGTGGCATGTTTCACCTCTTGCTTCAGTTGGCATCGCCCGTGGGGGCAAGGCCGCGAGGGTCAAACAACCCTCACTTACTCGACCGGCACCCACCATGGGCGCTTGGGTCACTTCGCTTGACAGGCCGGCCAGGGCCGCCAAGCACCATGAAAGTCCACTGCAATCATTTGCAGCGCTTTCCGGCAGAACACCAAGGCGCAAAAGCCCCGTGCTGCCGAGCGACCAACATTACTTGGCCTTGGGCCTTTTGGCACCGTACTTGGAGCGCGACTGCTTGCGGTCTTTCACGCCTTGCAAGTCCAGCGAGCCACGCACGATGTGGTAGCGCACACCCGGCAAGTCTTTGACACGACCGCCGCGCACCAGCACCACCGAGTGCTCCTGCAGGTTGTGGCCTTCGCCGCCGATGTAAGAAATAACCTCGAAGCCGTTGGTCAGGCGCACTTTGGCGACTTTGCGCAGCGCCGAGTTGGGCTTTTTGGGCGTCGTGGTGTACACCCGGGTGCACACGCCGCGGCGCTGTGGAGAGTTCTGCATCGCGGGGCTCTTGGACTTGGTCTTTTCGACCTCGCGGCCCTGACGCACGAGCTGATTGATGGTTGGCATTAAAAAACGTCCCTAAACGTTGAAGTGGTTCATGAAAATGAACACGCGAAAATCTTCCGCCGAAAGTCGGAAAAGCCTGCCAGTGTAGCAGCATGGCGCTTGGCGGGCAAATGAATCTGGCCAAACCGGCCGGCCAATCACTTGATCCACAGGCGAAGGGCGTCCCAGGCCCGGCCCAGCACGCCGGCTTCGTCGACCGCCTCCAGCGCCACCAAGGGCACCTGCGCCAGCGGGGCGGTGGCGCCTTCGCTGGTGATTTTGAGCGAGCCCACCACCTGACCGCGTTGAAAAGGCGCCACCAAGGGGTCGGGCCGCACCACTTCGGTTTTGAGCCGACCGGCGGTGCCAGTGGGCACCGCGACCACGATGGGCAAGGGGCGGCCGAGCTTGACCACGGGCGACTTGCCTTTCCAGACCGCCGGGCTGACCACGGCCTGGCCGCCATCGAAGAGCTTGACCGCCTCGTAAGCCGTGAAGCCCCAGTTCAAAAGTTTTTGCGCCTCGCTGGCCCTGGCGTTCTCGTTGGCCGTGCCCAGGACCACCACCAGCAAACGCCGGCCACCGGGTTGCTGGCCGGCTCCCAGGTTGGGGAAATCGCGTTTGGCGGTGGCAATCAGACAGTAACCTGCCGCGCTGGTGTGGCCGGTTTTCAGGCCATCGACCGACGGGTCGCGAAACAGCAACAAGTTGCGGTTGCTGTCATTGGCCGCAGGCGTGCCCGCGTACCGGTACTTCTTGATGGCGTAATAGGCCACGTACTCGGGGAAATCGGCCATCAGGCGGGTCGACAACACCGCCAAATCACGCGCCGTGGTCAGGTGGCCAGGCTCGGTCAGGCCCTCGGGGTTTTTGTAGACCGTGTTGGGCATGCCCAGCGCCTTGGCCTGCTCATTCATGCGCTGCACAAAGCGCTCCACACTGCCGCTCAAGCCTTCGGCCAGCGCCACCGTCGCATCGTTGCCCGACTGCACGATCATGCCCTTGACCAGGTCCTCCACAGGCACCTGCATCTTGGGGTCTATGAACATGCGCGAGCCCGGCATCTTCCAGGCCCGCTCGCTCACGCCCAGGGTCTGCTTGAGCTGCAATTTTTTGGATTTCAGGGCATCAAACACCAAATAAGCCGTCATCAGCTTGGTCAGCGAGGCCGGCTCCACGGGGGTGTCGATCTCGTGGGCGGCCAGGTATTGGTTGGCCGTGACGTCCAGCACCAGGTAAGAGCGAGCCGCAATTTCCAGAGGCTGGGGCGCTTGGGCGGCAGCGGGCAAGGCCAAGCCGCTCAAGCCAATCAAGGCCGCACAAAAGGAAAGGGCGAAACGAAGCATCGTCAAAAGGGGCACAAAAAACCAATGAAAAAAGGCGGCAAGGCGGGGCGCCAAAAAGCGCTGCTCAGGGCTGCCATGTGAAATTTAGAAAGAAAAAGTCAGGAAACTTAGATCAAAGGCCCAGGTGTCGCACCACTAAGCCTTTGAGAAGGGGCAATTGTCCATGAAAGAAATGCCCCCCACCGGGCACGACCATGACTGGCAAGGCCTGCGGTCTGGCCCAATCCATCACCGCCGACAAGGGCACGGTGTCGTCGGCCTCGCCGTGGATCACCAAGGTCTTGTCATGGGCCTCTGGCGGGATGGCTGCCACCTCAAAACGGCTGGCGGCGGTGCCCACCAGCACCAATTTGGCCACCTCGCGCTGTCCAGCCAACTGCGCCACGGCCTGCGTGGTGACAAAAGCCCCGAATGAAAAGCCGGCCAGGGCCAGCGGCGCGTCCAGCGGGGCTTGGGCCACGGCGGCCAGCAGGTCTTGGAGCTCGCCCCGACCCTCGTCGTGGCTGCCAGCGCTGGCGCCCACCCCCCTGAAGTTCAACCGCAAGGTGCGCCAGCCGCACTGCGTGAAGGCGCGGGCCAAGGTTTGCACCACCTTGTTGTCCATGGTGCCGCCAAACAGCGGGTGCGGGTGCGCAATCACTGCCGTGCCGCGCTCTGGCCCCACGGCCGCGTCCTCGGCCAGCTCTAACAGGCCGGCCGGACCGTCTATGGTGAATTTGCGGGTGAGGGCATTCACGGCAGCGCTCAGCGACCCAGGTGGGCTGGCGTGCGCAAGCGCTCGACCACGGTGCCGTTTTTCAGGTGCGACTCGATGATCTCGTCGATGTCGCTGGCGTCCACATAGCTGTACCACACCGCCTCGGGATAGACCACGGCCACCGGGCCGGCGGCGCAGCGGTCCAGGCATCCGGCTTTGTTCACCCGCACGCCGCCAGGGCCGGCCAAGCCGGCCGCCTTGACCTGCGCTTTGCAGTGGTCAAACGCCTGCTGGGCACCGTGGTGGGCGCACGCGTCTTGGCCGTTGCTGCGCTCGTTGAGGCAGAAAAAAACATGGTGCTTGTAATAAGAGGCCGCAGGCTGCTGGGTCTGATCGGCCGCCGCCATGGGTGCGCTGGTCTGGGTCATGGCTCGATTCTACGTTTGCCCCCCTGGCCCACAAGCGGGCTGAGCAAGCGATGCAGCAGGTAAACCAGGGCCGCAAAAGGCCAGAGCCAGCCCAGCCATTGCGTCAGCCCGTTAAAGCGCACAAAGCGACCTTGCTCCCAGACCTGACGGGTTTGCTCAAAATAGGGGTCAGAAGGCGCTTGGTTCAACAAAGCCAGCTGCAGCCCCACGGCCAACAGCGCCAGCACGGCCGCAGCTCGCGTGCGCAAGCCAAGCGCGGCCAAGCCCCAAAGCAGGGCCACGGCCAGGCCAAAGCGCACGGGCTGGTCCAGCCAGGCCCAGGCGTGCTCAGGGCCAAAACTCAGTGCCGACGACAAAGCCGTGGCGGCCACCGCCACCGTCAGCATCAGCCCCAAAAAAACCAGGCGCTGCCACCGCCGCCGAATGACACCAAAGCCCAACAAGGCGGGCACCACGGCCCCGAGCGCCACGCAAACCACCACCGCGCCAGGCAGCAAAGGCTGCAACTCCACCTCGCGCACGGGCAGCCACTGCAAAAAAGGCGTGTCCTGCAGCAGCGCAACGGCAGCGTCCTCCAGGCGTTCCATCACCTGGCCCAGCCCCAGCGGCACCGAAGCGGGGAACAGGAGCGCGGCAGGCCACAAGGCCAGCAGCACCAAAGCGCCACGCGCCTCGGTCAAAAACCAGCGCTCGCGAAATTCGCTCCAGCGCTGCAGCACCCCCCAGCGCTCCAACAAGAACGCCAGCCCAGCCCCCAACCATGCGCCTGCGGTGTTGAGCATCCAGTCCACATTGGACGGCACCCGGGCGGGCAAGTAACTCTGGGCCGTCTCCAAGACCAAGGACAAGCCCGCACACGCCAGCGTGGCCCGTGTCACCGGCCAGCCCGGGCGAGCGCCACGCAACACCGACAGGGCCAGGAAAAAACCCAGCGGGCCATAGCCCAGCAAATTGGTCCAGACATCAAACCAAGTCCAGTAGCGCGGCAGCGGGGCGCTTAAAAAAAGCCAAGGCAGCAGGTTTTGGTCGCGCCAATTGGCAAACGGGTAGAGGCTGGCATACACCACCACGCAGGCCGTGGCCAGGGCCAGCGGCCAGGCCGAGGTGGGCTGATGGCCTGGGCGCAAAGGCATCCGAGCAGGCCCTAGGCTCAGGACTGCCAGGGCTTGACCACCACCAGCACCACAGCCGCCACCATCAACAGCACGGGCAGTTCATTGAACCAGCGGAACCACACATGGCTGCGCTGGTTGTGACCTTGCTCAAACTGGCGCAGCAAGCGCATGCACATGTGGTGGTAAGCCAGCACCACCACCACCACCGCCAGCTTGGCGTGCATCCAGCCACTGCCCGCGCTGCGGCCTATGCCGTAGCCCAGCCACAGCCACAGGCCCAGCAACACCGCAGGCACGGCCAGCAGGTGGGTAAAGCGCATGAGCTTGCGGGCCATGAGCAGCAAGCGCTCACGCTCGGCCACGCTGCCCGGCGCCACCATGGCCAGGTTGACGAAGATGCGAGGCAGGTAGAACAGGCCGGCGAACCAGCTGGCCACAAAAATAATGTGAAAAGACTTGACCCAAAGCATGGGCCGAGTTTAAGTGGCGCCGCCCTGTCAGCCTTTGCCCGACCCTACAGCGCGCTGCACGGCGACAGTCTGTGCTCCAGCAGGCCGCTAAAATTGCCAAGTTACAAACTGGTTACCGGCCGGCATGCCGGTCCCCGCAACCCCACCTCACCACCCCACAGGACAAATTCATGGCCCTCGTTTCCATGCGCGAGTTGCTCGACCACGCGGCCGAGCACCACTACGGCATTCCCGCCTTCAATGTGAACAACCTCGAGCAGGTGCAGGCCGTCATGGCCGCGGCCGACGAGGTGGGTGCGCCCGTGATCCTGCAGGCCTCGGCCGGTGCACGCAAGTACGCCGGAGAAAGCTTCATCAAGCACCTCATTCAAGCGGCTTGCGAGGCCTACCCGCACATCCCGCTGGTGATGCACCAGGACCACGGCACCAGCCCCAAGATTTGCCAAGGCGCCATTGACCTGGGATTTGGCTCGGTGATGATGGACGGCTCGCTCATGGAAGACGGCAAAACGCCCGCGTCGTTTGACTACAACGTCGAGGTCACCCGCAAAGTGGTCGAGATGGCCCACCAAATGGGTGTCACGGTCGAGGGCGAGCTCGGCTGCCTGGGCAACCTGGAAACCGGCGAGGCCGGCGAAGAAGACGGCATTGGCGCCGAGGGCAAGCTCGACCACAGCCAAATGCTCACCGACCCTGAAGAAGCGGCCATTTTCGTCAAGGCCACCCAGCTCGACGCCCTGGCCATTGCCATTGGCACCAGCCACGGCGCCTACAAGTTCAGCCGCAAGCCCACGGGCGACATTTTGGCGATCTCGCGCGTCAAAGAAATCCACGCCCGCATCCCCAACACCCACTTGGTGATGCACGGCTCGTCTTCGGTCCCCCAAGAGCTGTTGGCCCTCATCAACCAGTACGGCGGCCACATGAAGCAAACCTTTGGCGTGCCGGTGGAAGAAATCCAAGAAGCCATCAAGCACGGCGTGCGCAAAATCAACATCGACACCGACATCCGCCTGGCCATGACGGGCGCTGCGCGCAAATTCATGGCCGAGAACCCCGAGAAATTCGACATGCGCGAATGGATGAAGCCCGCCCGCGAAGCCGCCAAGGCGGTGTGCAAGGCGCGCTACCTGGAGTTCGGCTGCGAAGGCCAGGCCGGCAAAATCAAACCCCTGGGCACGCAAGCCATGGTGACCAAATACGCCCAAGGCGAATTGGCGCAGGTGGTGCGTTGAGCCCGGCTTGCTGCGGCTCGGGCGTGCAGCCCGCGCCCGCAGGGAGATAATCCACAGCCCGCTGCCTGCGCAGCGGGTTTTTTGTTGTTGGCCGCCGCGTCGGCCCCCACCGCCCCAATGCCTGGCCATGCGCACTGCCCTCCACACTTCCACCCTGACCTCCTTGCCTCTGCTCGCTCGCGGCAAGGTGCGCGACAACTACGCTGTAGGCACTGACCAGCTCTTGATGGTGGCCAGCGACCGCCTGAGCGCTTTCGACGTGATCTTGGGCGAGCCCATTCCGGGCAAGGGCAAGCTGCTCACCCAAATGGCCCTGTTTTGGTTTGACAAGCTCGGCCACCTCTGCCCCAACCACCTCACCGGCCAGGCGCCCGAAAGCGTGGTCACCCCCGCCGAGCTGCCTCAGGTGGAGGGCCGCTCCATGCTGGTCAAACGCCTCAAGCCCATCCCGGTGGAAGCCGTGGTGCGCGGCTACCTGGCCGGCAGCGGCTGGCAGGAGTACCAGGCCAGCCAATCGGTTTGCGGCGTGCCCCTGCCTGCGGGTTTGAAAAACGCCAGCCCCTTGCCCGAGCCCATCTTCACGCCCGCGGCCAAGGCCGAGGCGGGCGAGCACGACGAGAACATCTCTTATGAGCAGGTGGTCGAGGTCGTGGGGCCAGAGCTGGCCGCCGAGATGCGCCGCGTGAGCATCGCCATTTACCAGGCGGCGGCCGAATTTGCGCTGACCAAGGGCATCATCATTGCCGACACCAAGTTCGAATTTGGCTTGGACGCCGACGGCACCCTGACCCTGATGGACGAGGTGCTGACCCCCGACTCCTCGCGCTACTGGCCCATCGAAGGCTACGAGGCCGCCTTTGCCCTGGGCGTTAACCCACCGAGCTACGACAAGCAGTTTGTGCGCGACTGGCTGGAAGCCGTGCGCATCAACGGCAAGCCCTGGGACAAAACCCCACCGGCTCCCGCGCTGCCACCCGAGGTGGCCCAAAAAACAGCGGCCAAGTACGAAGAAGCGCTGCAGCGGCTGACGGGCTGAGCCACCCCCTCAAACAAGGGCTTGTGGGCCGTCCAACACAATGGCTTGGCCATGCGGGGTGCGCTCGGCAGCAGCGGCCCAAGCGTGTTCCAGCGCATGAATTTGCGCGGGCGTGCCCAGTCCGCGCTCAATCACCAGCTGCTCCAGCGCATTGAGCCAGTGCGTGTAGTACAGGCTGCCATCGCTGGCTTCACCGCGAGTTTGGCCCGCGCGGATTTCGCGGGTCAGGGCTTGGGCCCATTGCGGCCAGGTGAACACGCCTTGTTCATGCAGCTGCAAGGTCATGGCAAAGGCGTGGGCTTGCCAGGGCTGGTCAAACACCGTGCCCTGGGAGCCTGTCGCGGGCAAGGGAAAGCCGTCGCCGCAGGCTTGAGCCACATCGCTGAGGGTGGTCATGGGGCTGTTCATGGCGAAGGCAAAGCTTCCAAATACGACTCCCAGGCATCCACGCACACTTGGCTGCCCGCTTCGGCCTGCGGGCCCCACAGCTCGGCGCCCTCAAACACCACGGTGTACAGGTGCTCGGCCGTGCCGTCAAAAGGCGGCAGCATCTGCTTGACATGCTGGTCGGGCAAGACATGGCTGCCATGGTGCAGCAGCACCGTGCCCACATGGCCTCGCACATAGCGCGGCAGCCGGGTGTGGCCCTGGGGGTTGAGGTTGAGGGCGCGCACGCGCTGGCCCACGGCAAAGCGCGGGGCGCACGTGCTGGGCCGGTCGGCCGGGCTGCCTTTGGCCAGGGCCGCGTCCACCTCGGCGGCTTTGAGCACCCGAACGCCGGCCACCGGTGGGGTGAGGGCACGGCCCTGGGCCAACTCTTGCGGCGTGATCAGGCCGCGCTCGATCAAAAGCTTTTGCAGCGCCTGTATCCAGATGGCATAGTACGGGCCTTGAACGTAGTCCAGCGGTGGCAAAGACTCGCGGGCCGAGCGGGCCAGGTCGATGTTCCACAGCCCGCTGGCGCCCATGGCCACGGTCACGCCCAGCGCCCGCCGCTCCCACTGGCCATGAAACAGCGGCTCATTCGCTTCGATCATGACCGGCCCATAGCCTTGCAGGCCGCCCATGTCGTGCACGCCGTTCATGCCGCCTCCTGGGGGGCAAGGGCCAGGCCGGTGCCAATCATGGAGTCTCGAGTGACCAGCGCGGCCAAGCGTTCTTCGCTCCAACCCTCGGTGCCCGCCGGGCGCTCGGGCAGCACCAGGTAACGCACTTCGGCGGTGGAGTCCCACACGCGAATTTTTTTCTCGGGCGGCAGCGCCAGCCCAAAGTCGGCCAGCACCGCACGTGGCTCAATGACAGCGCGCGATCGGTAAGCCGCGCTTTTGTACCAAACCGGGGGCAGGCCCAGCACCGGCCAGGGGTAGCAGCTGCACAGGGTGCAGACCACCATGTGGTGCGTCTCGGGCGTGTTGGGCACGGCCACCATGTGCTCGCCCTGGCGGCCGGTGTAGTCCATGGAAGCAATCGCAGCGGTGGCGTCTTGCAGCAGCCAGTCCCTGAACGCCGTATCGACCCAGGCGCGGGCCACCACTTTGGCGCCGTTGTGCGGGCCCACATGCACTTCATAGGTTTCGATGATGCGGTCCACCGCCGCCGGGTCCAGGTAGCCTTTTTGCGTGAGCAAGGTTTCCAGCGCGCGCACGCGCAGGTCCATCTCGCTCAGGGTGCTGTGGTCGTGGTCGTGGTGGTGGTCGTGGT